>JBIOXT010000296.1:0-7018 GCA_044869795.1 bacterium
GTCATCGGCTGCGGGCCGATCGGCCTGATGGCGATTCCCGTCTGCCACACGGCCGGCGCCGCGCTGGTGATGGCCAGCGATGTCCACGAGCCGCGGTTGGCCCTGGCCCGCCGGATGGGCGCGGACCTGGTCATCAACGCGGCGTCCGACGACGTGCCGGCGCGGATCCGTGCATCCACCGGCGGGCGGGGCGCGGACGTCGTCCTGGAAATGTCCGGCCACCCGCGCGGGGTGCGTGACGGGCTCCGCGCGCTCGCCAACGGCGGCTGGGTCTCGCTGTTGGGCCTGCCGGCAGGTCCGGTCGAAATCGACGTGGCCAACGACCTGATCTTCAAAGAAGCCCATCTCGCCGGGGTGTTTGGCCGGCGGATGTGGGAAACGTGGGAGCAGGCGTCGGCGCTGCTGAAGATGGGCCTCGACATCACGCCGGTGATTACACACCGGTTCCCGCTGGAGAAGTTCGAAGACGCGTTCGCCTTGCTCAGTTCGGGGGATGCCGGCAAGGTGATACTCTACCTCTAGATACCCGCAAGCGCGGAAGCGCGGAAGCGAGCAAGCAGCGATGGGAAATCCGCTCGGATATCTCGAGACCGAGCTCAATGATCTGCGCGAGCGCGGACTGTTTCGGTGGCCGCGGCTGCTGGAGAGCCCGCAGGAACCGGTGGCCGTGTACGACGGCCGTGAAGTCATCAACCTCTGCTCCAACAATTACCTCGGCCTGGCCAACCACCCCACGCTCAAGGCCGCCGCGCGCCGGGCGCTGGATGACCTCGGCATCGGGTCGGGCGCGGTCCGCACCATCGCCGGCAACATGGCCATCCACACGCAGGTGGAGGCCGAGCTCGCTGCGTTCAAGCAGACGGAGGCGGCGCTCCTCTACCAGTCGGGGTTCACCGCCAACGCCGGCACCGTTTCCGCCATCCTCGGCAAAGACGACATCATCGTCTCGGACGAACTGAACCACGCCAGCATCATCGACGGGGCCCGTCTGTCGGGCGCGGAAAAGAAGATCTATCCGCACAAGGACGTCTCCGCCGCACGCCGGCTGCTGGAAGCGTCTCGCGGTGCGCGGCACATCCTGCTGATCACCGACGGGGTGTTCAGCATGGACGGCGACATCGCGCCCCTGCCGGACCTGGTCGAGGCGGCCGAGGAGTTCGGCGCGATCATGATGGTCGACGATGCCCATGCCAGCGGGGTCCTCGGCAGCCACGGGCGCGGGACGATCGATCACTTCAACCTGCACGGCCGCGTGCACATCCAGGTCGGCACCCTGTCGAAGGCCTTCGCCTGCCAGGGCGGCTACGTCGCGGGCAGCCGGGTCTTGGTGGACTACCTGATCCACCGCGCCCGGCCGCTGCTGTTCAGCACGTCGCACCCGCCGTCGGTGGCCGCGAGCGCCCTGGCGGGGGTGCGGCTCGTGCAGGAGGAACCCGAGATCATCGAGCGTCTGTGGGAGAACACGAGGTTCTTCAAGCGGGGACTGACGGCGCTGGGGTTTGACACCGGGATGAGCGAGACGCCGATCACCCCCGTGATCACCGGTGACGAGCGTAAGGCGGTGGATCTCTCCGACCGGCTGTTCGATGCGGGGGTGTTTGCGCTGGGGATCGCCTTCCCGACCGTCCCCCGCGGGAAAGCCCGCGTCCGCACGATCGTCACCGCCGGCCACACCCGGCCGCAGTTACAGCAGGCATTGGATGCGTTTGCGCAGGTGGGACGGGGTCTGAACCTGATTACATGAAGGCCTTCACGAAGCTGCTCAGCCCGCGGGAAGCGCGAGAGGCTTTTGCCCGCGTGTTCCGCGGCGAACCCCTTGGCACCGAGCACGTGACCCTGCTCAATGCACTCGGGCGGGTGTTGGCGGAGGATCTAACGGCGGCGGGAGATCTGCCCGCGTTCGACAAGTCGACCGTCGACGGGTATGCCGTGAGGGCCGCCGATACCGCCGGCGCATCGTCGGGGGAGCCGGCAATCTTGACCGTTGCCGCGGAGGTGGCCATGGGTGCCCCATCCACGCCGGGGGTCGAGGCCGGACAGGCCGCGCGCATCCCCACCGGAGGCGCGCTACCGGCCGGTGCGGATGCCGTCGCGATGCAGGAACACACCGTCCGGCATGACAGCGCGCTGTCCGTCGAACGTCCGGTGAGACCGGGCGAGAACATCGTGCGTCGGGGCACGGACATCAAGGCCGGGGAGACGGTGCTCCACGCCGGCCGCCGGATCCGTGCCGCCGACCTTGGCCTGCTTGCGGGTTTGGGACATGCCGAGGTCACGGTGTACCACCGGCCCACCGTGGCCTTGATCGTGACCGGCGACGAGCTGGTGCCTCCGGGTCGCCCACTGCGTGGCAGCCAGATCTACGACATGAACACGTACACGCTCAGCGGCATGATCGAAGAAGCGGGCGCCACCGCCGAACCGCTCGGCATCATCGGCGACAACCTCGCCGTGCTCACCACGGCGGCCCGCGGAGCCTGGCAGAGCGCCGACGCGCTGATCATCTCCGGCGGCAGCTCCGTCGGCGAGAAAGACTACGTCGCCGATACCATCGCTGCGATGGGGGAGCCAGGCATCGTGGTCCATGGGATTTCGATCCGGCCCGGCAAGCCGACCATCCTGGCGCTGGTGGACGGCAAACCGGTCTTCGGCCTTCCCGGCAACGTGGTCTCAGTACTGGTGACGTTCGATCAGTTCGTCCGGCCGGTGTTGGAGCAGCTGTCGGGATTGAACGAGCTGCCCCGGCCCGGAAGATCCGTGCGGGCTCGTCTGGCGGCGCGGTTGACCGCGGGCGAGCGTGAGGACCACGTGCGTGTGGCGCTGACCGAGCGTGACGGGGCGATCTGGGCGGCTCCGCTCCCCGGGGGGTCCGCCGTGATCACGTCGGTCGTGCGGGCCGACGGGATTCTGGTCGTGCCCATGAACACGACGCTCGAGGAAGGCGCGGAGGTCGAGGTGAGGGTGATTGCCTAAACGCGCGAAATTGACCCACGTCGACCGCTCCGGACGCGCTCGAATGGTCAACGTCTCAGACAAGCCGGCAACCCTGCGGATCGCGACGGCGCGCGGGGAGGTGCGAATGAAGCCCTCCACCCTCCAACTCGTTATGGACAACAAGGTCGAGAAAGGCGACGTCCTCGCCGTCGCGCAGGTCGCCGGCGTGCTGGCCGCCAAGCGCACCGACGAGTTCATCCCCATGGCCCATCCCATCCCGCTCACCGCCGTCGACGTGCAGTTTGGCCTCCGGCGGGGCGCGCGGGCCATCCAGATCGAGGCGACGGCAAGCACCGTGGCACGGACAGGCGTGGAGATGGAGGCGCTGGCGGCGGTGTCCGCCGCGGCGCTGGCGATCTACGACATGTGCAAAGCCGTGGACCGGGAGATGGTGATCACCCGCGTGCGCCTGGTGCGCAAGTCGGGCGGGCGCAGCGGAGAATTCCGCCGCAAGGGCGAGCCGTGAGTGCATCCGACCTGACCGGCATTAGGGTGGCCGTGTTGACGCTGAGTGATTCGGTCGCCGGCGCGCAGCATCCGGATACGAGCGGAGACGTCATCGTGCAAACAGTCTCCCGGTCCGGTGCGGACGTGATCGCCCGGGACGTCCTGCCCGACGATGCCGAAGCGATCGTGTCCACCCTTCGGTCATATGCCGACGAGCTTCACGCCGACATCGTGCTGACCACCGGCGGCAGCGGGGTCGCAGCCCGCGACGTCACGCCCGAGGCCACACTGCGGGTGATCGACCGGCTCATTCCCGGGATCGGTGAGGCCGCGCGGGTCCAGACCCTTGGCAAGACGCCGCTGGCCATGCTGTCGCGGGGCGTCGCCGGGATCCGCGGCCGGACGATTATCGTGAACCTTCCTGGAAGCCCGAAGGCGGTCGAAGAATGGCTTGCCGTGATTCTGCCGGTCCTCCGGCATGCGGTGGACCTTACGCGGGGAGCATCACCATCGCCGTGGGGGCATCCACACTCGTGAGGCCTGCACATCACTGTTTCGTCTGCGGTCGCGACAACCCGATCGGTCTGAAGCTTGTCTTCCATCCCGAAGGGGAAGGGGTGCGAGCGGAGTTCACACCGTCTGAGCGTCACGTGGGCTACGAAGGCCTCGTCCACGGGGGGATCATCTCGGCGCTCGTGGACGATGCGCTGGCCAACATCTGGGCCGTTCGGGGCCAGGAAGCCGTCACCGCGAAACTCGAGGTGCGGTTCCGCCGGGAAGTCCGGCCCGGCGACCGGCTGACGATCACCGCCCAGCCGACAGGGACCAAGTCGGGGATGCACACCGCCCGGGTCGACATCCGGAGGGACGGCGCGCTCGTTGCCGAGGGGTCGGGGTTCCTGGTCGTCCGCGCGTAGATGTCCGGTCTCGGCTACGTCCTGGCCAGCGTGCTCCTCGTTGCCGCCGCCGTTATCGTCGCCGCCCAGCACGTTGCCTACTTTCGCAGGGTTCGCCCACCGAGCTTTGGCGCGTTCTTGGAGACGGCGGGCTGGCTCATCGTGATGCTCGTCGCCCTGGGGGCGCTGGGAGGCGGCTTGGGCGCGCCGGGGACGCTCAGCGTCGAAATCGGCTCGGCTCTTGTCGGACTCGCCTGTGTCGCCGCGGGACGGGTCTTGATGCACTGGAGGGGCCCGCGTGGGTGAGCCGGAGCGGTTGATCACCACGAACCGGCGCGCCCGCTTCGAGTATCACATCGAAGAGTCCCTCGAAGCCGGGCTGGTTCTGACGGGCACGGAGGCCAAGGCGCTGCGGTCCGGACGCGCCGGCATCCAGGATGCCTTCGCGCGGATTGAGGACGGAGAGGTCTGGCTGTACCACATGCACATCCCGCCGTACGAGGCCGGCAACATCTTCAACCACGATCCGCTGCGAAAGCGAAAGCTGCTGCTCCATGCCTCGCAGATCCGCAAACTGGAGGGCAGAGTCCAGCAGAAGGGGTACACACTGGTCCCCCTGCGCGTCTACTTTCAGCGCGGCGTGGCCAAGGTGGAGCTCGCCCTGGCCGTGGGCAAGAAGCGTTTCGACAAGCGCGCCGACATCGCACGCCGCGAGGCGGAGCGGCAGATCGAGAAAGCTATGAAACGGCGCGCCACCGGAAGTTAGCTCAGAGTTCCTTCAAACTTACGGACTTAGCCCTAGTCCTTTTGGGCATGGTGTGGACAAAACGAGGACGGAGACCCCCCGTGTCCGCGATCGTCACGTTCGTGTTCGCCTTCCTTTCGACCGTCGGAATGGTGTACGCCGGTCATTACTTCCAGCTGGCGCACTTCCATTTCGCGGGCTTCATCCCGGCCGGTGCCGCGGTCCTCGGCGCCGGCTCTGCGCTGGGCGTGGCCCTGGCCATCCGGTTCACCCGCGGCTACGATACCGCGGGCTCGCGCCGGACTGCCGAACTGCTCGCGTTCTTTACCTACGCGGCCGTGGTGTTCCTCGACTACCGCGCAACGATGGTGAGAGTCGGCGCGAAGACGCTGCCGGCAGCCACCGCCTGGGGACCCGTCGGCTACCTCCAGCACCTCATTGAACGAGGCGTGATGAGCGCGGCCGACCAGTTGCCGGGTTTCATCGTGATCCCGGCCCCCGCGGCATTTTGGCTCGGTTTCGCCCAGTTGAGCCTCGAAGTACTGGTCGGCGTGCTCGTCACCGGCTGGGTGGTCTCGCTGGTCACCGACGTCCCGTTCTGCTGGAGGAACCGCCGGTTCTATGCGCTCCGCGTCGTCGTCGAGACCACGAGCGCCGTCGGCGTCCAGCAGTGGGAGAAGGCCATGTCCGAGCGCCGGCCGATTGAAGCCCGGTCCATCTTTGCGCGGGTGCGCAGCGAGCGCGCCGGTCCGACCGACCAGGACTGGACCCGCGTGGCCGTGCACCAGTGTGAGGTCTGCCACGCCAGCCGGGTGCGGATCGAGCGTCGGCACCGCGGCGCTGGGATCGTGCAGACCGATCCGGCCGAGGATCTCGTCTTCGACGAGACGCGAGGGTCTGCGCTGCTGGCCAGCTGAATCAGGACGCGGGTTCGATCACTACTTACTTCCAAATGCGAAAACGGCCCCCAACTGCAGGGCCGTTTTCGCATTTGGTGGAGGCGGCGGGAATCGAACGCCCGTCCGTCGCTCGCACTCGCCTATCGGGTGCGCGCTGCAACCTGCGCCGGCTGGACCCGGCTCCGGCTGATGCGACCCGTGCTGCCCGGGTATTCAATCTGCAATCTGACGTCCCAGTCACCCGACCACCCTTCACCCGGCCACCCTGGAGGAGGAGGCATGGTCACCTCGGCGCCATCGGCCAGGGCGACTGCAACCGCAGCGAAGTCCGTGATTACCCTGACGGGGGGCAGGTTCTGCTGCCCGCGACGCGGACATGTGAGGATTGACCGGCCCATTTCCTCAGTACTGATGGCCATTCGCTCGAATAGCAGTCTGGCGTCTTGCGGACGGTACTGGCCGCTAGTCTCCACACGCCAGGTGCCCGGCTGCCTCGTGATCGTGCACTCTCCGCACCGCCCACCGGATTCCGTCCACCGGCAGTCGATGCCGGCCGCGGTCACCACAAAAGACTCGGGGATGCTCATCGTCCCCTGAAAGGATCCGTCGGCGCGCAGGGCTAGGTCCGCTTCTCCGCTGTAGCTGCCTTCCGCGATGGTCGGCCCGTCTGGATCGCGCCAAGTGGATTTGCCCTTTAGCTTGGCTACGAAGTTGCAGGGTGTCGTCTCCTCCAACAGACCCTCGAGAGTCTGCACGGCCTTCTTCTGGAACGCTTGGAGCGCCCGCCCGCGGCCCGCCTCGAGTTCCCTACGCTCGACGGAGAGCGAGCGGGGCGGCAACCCCTTCTGGCCCTCGACCCTGAGATCCACGACCACCACTCCACCGGTCATCCTCCCATCATGGTCCGTAGCCACACGGAGCCAAACTGTGATATGGATGCGGATGGGGGGAAGTGGCTCTAGGTCGCCAAGGTCATTGACATCCCACGGCGGCAACTTGACGCACTCCCAACCCGTCTTGCCGCCATAAGAGTTGAC
>JBIOXT010000297.1:0-2948 GCA_044869795.1 bacterium
TGGCCAAGACGGTCTTTGACACGATGAACGACCCCAACCCGGCCAATAGGTATAGGACCGACATCGACTATGCGCAGCGGCTGACCTGGGGTGGCGAGTTCATCCATGCCGCGCCGTGGTCGGTGCAGCACCAGGGTGTGCGCAACGTGTCGCACGGTTGCGTCAACGTCTCGATGGAGAACGCGAAGTACCTGTTTGACCTGACGCGCATCGGTGATCCGGTGACGACCCGTGGCACGGGACGCGACCTCGCCCCCGGCAATGGCTTCACCGCCTGGGATAAAAACTGGGATGAGTGGGTGAAGGGTAGCGCTCTGCCTGTGGCTTAATCTAATCTGACCCTCTTCGGTTAGGAAGGTTTCCTAATCGGTTTGGTGAAAGTTTGGAGAGTCCATGCGCGCTCTTCTTCGGTCAGCTATGGTGCTCGCCGTGGCGCTTTCCGTCGGCGCGGCCGCACCCGCATTCGGATCCAGCAGCACAGGAAGCGGTGGCAGGCAGGCGCTGCGCCAGGTGGGTTACTTCACCCAGTGGGGCATCTACGGCCACCAGTTCTACGTGAAAAACCTCGACACGAGCGGCGCCGCGGCAAAGCTCACGCACGTCAACTACGCGTTCGCCAACGTGAACGAGCAGGGACGCTGCTTCGAGGCCAACGAAGCAGGCGCGGGGGACGCCTGGGCCGACTACCAGTGGCCAGTCCCGGCCGAGCTGTCGGTCGACGGTGTCGGTGACACCTGGGGCGAGCCGCTGAACGGCAACTTCGGTCAACTGCTCAAGCTCAAGCAGAAGTACCCGCACCTGAAGGTGCTTCTGTCGATCGGCGGCTGGACGTGGTCCACGTACTTCTCCAACGCCGCAACCCCAGAAAACAGGGCCGCCTTCGTGGCGTCCTGTCTGGATCTGTTCATCAAGGGAAACCTGCCGGTGCTTGACGGAGGCAGCGGCGGACCCGGTTCGGCACTCGGCGTCTTCGACGGCATCGACCTGGACTGGGAATGGCCCAACTGGCCGGGCGAGGAAGGCAATGTCGTCCGGCCGGAAGACCGGCAGAACTTCACCGCCCTCGTGTCCGAGTTCCGGCGTCAGCTGGACGCGTTCGGCCGCACGAACGGCAAGAAGTATGAGCTCTCGGCGTTCGTCGCGGCCAACCGGGCGACGATCGACGCGGGCTACGAGGTGCGCAAGCTCATGCGCGACTTCGATTTCGTCACCTTGCAGGGGTATGACTTCCACGGCACGTGGGAGTCGGTGACCAACCAGCAGTCGGCGCTCAACTCGCCCGACGACAGCCTCGTTCAGGTGATCGGGGACTGGATGTCGCGCGGTGCTCCGGCACGCAAACTGGTGGTCGGCATCCCCTACTACGGTCGGGGTTGGACGGGTGTTACCGGTGGTGGCAACGGCTACCAGAAGCCGGCCGCCGGTCCCGCCCCGGCGACGTTCGAGGCGGGGTACGAGGACTTCAGGGTCCTGCGCACGCTGCCCGACAACGGATACACGGTGCACCGTGATTGGCGCAACGGCCACGCGTGGCTGTTCGACGGCACGACCTTCTGGACCTACGACGATCCGCTAGTCGTGTTCCAGAAGAGCATCTACATCCGCGTGCGCGGCCTGGGCGGTGCGATGGTCTGGTCCCTGGACGGCGACAGCGATGACGCTGTGCTGACCAAGACAATCGCGCGCGGTCTCGGCCGCTAGAGTCGCTATCACGACTGCCCGCCGTCACCCCGCGAAGGGTGGCGGCGGGCAGAATCGATGTGTGGCAATCCCCTTGCTGGAGGAGCTGGCCGGGATCCCCGGGGCCGAGGATATCCACGCCGCCTTCGCCGAGCTCCTCGCCGACCAGCCGGCACAGGCCGAGCCCGATCTCAGGGCGCGCGAGACGCTTCACGAGTTGCTCACCGCGCCCGATTTCGACGACAACACGGCGCTGTGGTGTGAGCGGATCGTCGCGCAGACGGGCACGGGGCCGGATCTGGTCAAGCTGAGAGCGGCCAGGCCCTCGGCGGCGGCGTGGCCGTTCATCTTCGCCATCGCCGAACCGATCGAGGTGCTGCGGCTCCTGATGCCGGTAATCAGGCGCGGCAACTGGACGCTTGGCATCGTCCGCTACACGCTCCGCTACCACCGCAGGATCCGGCGCCTGACGCCGGCGGAGATCGCGGCGTTGGGCCCGCTGCGAGGGGCGGAAATCGCGCGAGAGATGGTGATCGGCGCAGACCGCCGCCCGCCGCTCCCGCAGTATCAGCCCGCAGAGCCGTTTCCAGAGGCGATGGCACCGCCGGGGGGAGCTAGGCCGTTCGAGCCGCCTGAACTGGTGACGCGGCAGGCCTTCGCGTTGCTGAACGCGCCGGAGCGGGTTGCCGCGGGCGAGGAATTCGCGCTCACGGTGGGGCTCAGCGATCAGCCGACCGCGGGCGTGCTCCCGGCGGAGCCGTTTCCGGTGCCGCGCAAGGCATTCGAGTTCGACGTCACGCTGATGGCGGATGGCTTCCACCTCGACGAGCCGGTGGTGCGGTTGCGCGCCGATTGGGGATGCCCTTTCCCCTCCAGGATGGTGTACGTGACCGCGCTGGATGATCCGGGCTTGAGCCCGGCTCGGGTTATCACCGCGACATATGCCATCGGCGGGCGGCCGTTCGGCTTCGCCGCGCGCGCCATCCACGTGGGATCCGGTGACGGTCTGGCCGCGGCGACCGAGGAGGCGCCGCTGCGGTGGTCCGAACAGGATCTCGACGCGGCCGCGGATCTGCTGATCGTGCTGCGGGCGGGCGACGATCTGGCACGGGAGTGCCTGCTGTGGAGCGTGATGTCGCCGCATCGCTCGGTGCGTGCCCCCGATCGTCCCGTCCGGACGGCACGAGGCGGCGCGTTCGATTGGGCGCAGCGCGTTTTCGAGGGCATCGAGGCGCGCAAGGACTCCCCGGACCTTGACGCCTATCTGC
>JBIOXT010000298.1:0-37015 GCA_044869795.1 bacterium
ATCGAACCGCACGAGCGCGTTGGCGCCCCAATCGGCCACCCAGACCATGTCGCGGTCATCGACGAACACGGCGTAGGCCATCGGATTGGACCCCGGGAGTTTCCACTCCCGCCAGCGGCCTGTCGACGGATCGTACAGACCCAACTGTCCCGCATTCCACTCACTGACCCAGATGCGGCCGTGCGAATCGGACCACACCCGGCGCGCCCCCTGGCGCGGCGTCGGCGGCTCGAGGACGGTCGCGGATCCGCTGTTCACGTCGATACGCCCCACGTAATTGCCGGCCAGGGATGCGAAGTAGACCTCACCGCCCGGCGTCGTGGTCACTCCATAGGGCCCGCGGCCGCGAGGGGCGTCGAAGACCTCGATGCGCCCGCTGGACGGATCGAGGCGGCCGTAGATCCCATTCTGCCCGGTGAACCAGAGGACGCCCCGGCGGTCGAACGTGGCGGTGTTGAGGTTGGCGCGCGGCCGGTTCGGCGGCAGCGGGAACACCTGAACGCGCGACGTGGTGGGATCTACGCGCACGATCGCATTGAGCCCGCCGTCGGTGATCCAGGGCGCGCCGTCCGGCCCGACGATCACACCGTGCGGAGCCGAGCCGCTACCGAGCTTGATGTGGCGGGTGCGGCCGGAGGCCGGGTCGAGATGGCCGAGCTCTCCCGTCCTCTGCGCGGTGTACCAGACCCCGCCGTCGCGCGCGGGAGCGACGTCGTGTGGACCGGAGCCGGCAGGGATGGGAAATTCCTGGATCGTCTCAGCCGGCGCGGCCGTGACCTTCGGGCCGACCCCCACCACAACCAGGATCAGGAGCACGATCAGGCCATGATGGCGACGCAATAGTCACCTCGATAGCATGGGAATGGTAGGACCCGTCTGTTTGAAGACGGATGCCACCCAATCGGCGTTTATGGCTTCACCGGCTCCAATTTCACCAGCGCGTCTCCGGCGGATGACACGCCCCAAATATCGTTGCCGTCGCCGACGAGTTGGAGCAGTCCGGGCACACCCACCGGCAAGGTCACTGGGAGAAACAGCCGCTGACGCGGACGGAACAGCCACAAGAACGGGACCGTGGAATCGGAGAACCAGACGACGCCGTCGATCTGGACGAAGATGCTCTCCGGCGCGGCGGGTGCGGGCGGACGGTGCAGCGTCCAGCGGTTCTCAGCCGGGTCATAGACACCCACAGTTCCCGCACTCGACATCGTGACCCAAATCCGGCCGGTCAGATCGGCCGCAACGTCTCCCGCACCGCTCCATTTGGTTGGCGACCGGATCACGATCGCCTTGCCGGTCTCACCGTCGACGCGCACGATGGAGCCGTCGATCCTCGACCCGAAGTACACGACATCGTCAGGGGTGATGGTGAGACCATAGGCTTCCCCGCCCGGGGCATTGTAAATCGTGAGTTTCCCGGAGGCGGTGTCCAGGCGTCCATAGATCCCGCGCTCCATCGTGAACCACAGGCGACTGCCGCGATCGAATGCCATTTTGAAGATGCGTTTCGATGCGGCGCGCTGCGGCAGCGGGTAGCGCCGCATGACCTGCATCGTCCCCGGATCGATCCGCAGGATTGCGTTCAAGCCGCTGTCGCCGACCCATAGAGCACCATCGTATCCGGCCGTGACCGCCTCAGGCACCGAGCCGGGACGGAGCACGATCTGCTGCGTCCGGCCGGTATGTGGGTTGAACCGCCCAAGCGCCCCGGCGCGACGAGCCGCATACCAGACGACACCTCCCGTGGGGGCAATGCTCGCGGCGCCGGCATCCTTAGGAATGGGAAAGACGAGCGCCTGCGGCGGGAGTGTCTTCGCAAATTCCTTGCGTGCCTCAGGAAGCACATACCTGAGCGAGAGGATCGTACTGGCGAGGACCGCAACAATCACCAGCAGGGCGGCGATGCGCTCGTCCCGTTTCTCGACCTCTCGAGGAAACGCGCTCACCGTCGATCGCCGGGGAAGTGCGGCAGCACGGCCTGCGCGAAGGCCGCCAGACCGTCCAGATCATCCAGATCGAGCCACTGCAGCATGACACGGTCCAGGCCGGCCGAGGCCAGCGCCGCGAGCTGGTCGACCGCCGCGGACGGCGCACCATAGATGATCCCCCGCGCCCGCACCTGCTCCAGCGAGCGACCCTGGAGTTTTTCCTGCAGTCCCGCATCGGTGCGCGCGATGACCGTTCCCGTCATCATCGACCGGCGCACCTCCTGCGGGCTCCGGCCCCGGCGTTCGAGCAGTGTGTCCAGCCGGCGGCTCAGCGCCGAAAACCCCGCTGGCGTCTGAGAGGTCGCGTTCCACTCCACCGCGTACCGCGCCGCCAGCGGCAGGGTCCGGCGCGTGCCGTTGCCGCCGACGAGAATCGGTGGTCCGCCCGGCCGCGCCGGGCGGGGCAGGATGATCGCCTCCTGCACGCGGTAGAACGAACCGGCGAATGAGACGGGCTCCTCGGTGCGGAGGAGGCGGCTGACGATCTCCAGACCTTCGGCAAACCTGTCGAAGCGTTGACGGATCGGCAGCAGGTCGAAGCCGAACTTCGTGTGTTCACGTTCCTGCCAGGCCGCTCCCAGTCCCAGGGTCATCCGGCCCGCCGACAGATCGTCCACGGCGATCGCCATCCGCGCCGTGAACGCCGGATGCCGGAACGACAGAGGCGTGCACAGCGGTCCGAATGCGATCCGCGAGGTGTTGGCCGCCAGCCAGGTCAGCGAGACCCATAGTTCCAGCGAATCCTTGTCGGGCGGACTGGCGTTGGTGAAGTGGTCGGAGCGATACAATCCGGCGAACCCGAGGTCCTCGACCGCTTTGACCAGACGCTGCCAGCGCGGCCAGGTCAGCCCGTTCTGGCCTTCGACCATGATGGCGATGTCCACGGGCGCCCCTCAGCGTGTCGGGGTCGGAGGCTGCTCGTCGTCCTCTTCGGCGCGGCGGCGGAAGAGGAGGTAGACGCCGATAGCGATCAGAATCAGCGGCCACCAGCGTCCGATCGCGCCGGTGACTCCGTACTGGCCGCCCGCCTGCAGCAGCCCGATCACGGCGAGGACGCCGCCGGGCAGCAGTGGCCACCATTGCGCCCCGCGGCGGCCGCCGGTCATGACATCGAAGAGGTAGATGCTGATGAACCCTAGCCCCAGGCCTAAGACCACCGCCCAGCCCGCCTTGACCTGCGACTGCGACTGGTAGACGATGCCTAACCCCAGGCCGGTCATGATCCCGCCGGGGACGAGCAGGCCGTAGTTCCGAGCATAGAAGAATGCCACCAAGAATGCGATGCCGATCGCGGCGACCACAGCTTGCTGGGCGAGCAGGAACACCACTCCGATGACGATGAGCATGATTCCAGGCAAGACCCGCCGTCGTTCCACGCGCAGTGCCTCCTTCTACCGAGGTCTCGGTATGCGCGCTCAGTTCGACGCACGGCCTGTCCGTTCCCACCCGCATCAGATGACCGCAGGATTCGGTCTGCGGCCCGTCCAACACTCGCGGTTGTATCCTCACCTGATCCCCATGCGCTGTCCCAACTGTGGCCGCGAGAATCCAGACGACGCGAAGTTCTGCGCCTATTGCGGCGCCGGGCTCCCTCCGCTCCCGGCGGCCACATCGGAAGAACGCCGCATCGTCACCGTGCTGTTCGCAGACCTTGCCGGGTTCACGACGCTGGCAGAATCGATGGATCCGGAGGATCTCCGCGCAGTGGTGGCGCGGTTCTACAACCTCGTCGCGGCGGAGGTCGCCCGTTTCGGCGGGACGGTCGAAAAGTACGTCGGCGATGCGGCGCTGGCAATCTTCGGCCTGCCGGACCTGCACGAAGACGATGCCGAGCGCGCCGTCCGCGCGGCGCTGGCCGCCCAGGACGCGCTGACGGGGTTGAACGACCAGCTGGCGCGCGAGGGCGGCCCGCAGCTGGGCATGCGGATCGGGATCAACACCGGCGAAGTCGTCGCCGATCCCAAGGGGGGCGCGGCGGGGGAATTCCATCTCGCCGCCGACGCGATCAACGTGGCGGCGCGGCTGCAGCAGCACGGGCAGGCCGGCTCGATCCTGATCGGACCGCGCACCGAAGGCCTCGTCCGCGGCGTCGTCGAGACCGTCGCCGTCGGCCCGGTCGCGCTGAAAGGAAAGACCCAGCCGCTCAACGCCTGGCAGGTGGTGGCGCTGCGCGCCGAACGCGGCCTGCGCGGCATCCCCGGCCGGCAGGCCCCGCTGATCGGCCGGAGCGAGGAAATGGATCTCCTGCTCCGCCTCTACGACCGCGTCGCGCGGGAGCGGCGCTCGCACCTCATTACGGTGCTGGGCACGCCGGGAGTCGGGAAGTCACGCCTGCAATTGGAATTCGTCGGCCTGCTGCGCGCGCTGCCGGAGGCCCCCGCGATCCGCAAGGGCCGCTGCCTGCCCTACGGTGACGGCCTCGCGTTCGCCGCGGTGGGTGAGATCCTCAAACAGGACACGCACATCATGGAAGGCGACGGCGCCGAGATCGTCAGACAGAAACTGCGTGAAGGCATCGGACAGTGGCTCAGCACGGATGCCGACCGCGTCGCCGCCGCGCTGGGGTTCCTCGTCGGCATCGTGTACCCCGGCGCCGCCATCGCCGGCTACGATCCGAAGAGCGCCCGAGAGGAAGCCTTCCTCGCCTGGCGCCGGTACCTGACGGCCCGCGCCGCGGGGCAGCCGGTGCTGCTGGTCGTCGAGGACCTACATTGGGCCGACGAGGCGCTGCTCGATCTGGTCGACTACACGGTCTCGCGTCTGCACGAGGTCCCGGTGTTGCTGCTGTGCCTGGCGCGTCCCGAACTGCTGGAGCGGCGGCCGCAGTGGGGCGGCGGACGGCGCAACGCGGCGACGATCAACCTCGAGCCGCTGACCGAGGCGGAAGCGCGCGCGCTCATTGCCGCGCTGCTCGACGTCGACGACCTGCCCGAGTCCGTGCGCCTCGACATCATCCAGAAGGCCGAGGGCAACCCGTTCTTCGTCGAGGAGATCGTCCGGATGCTGATGGAGCAAGGCGCGATCGTCGAGGACGCCGGCCGCTGGCGGGCGGCCGGGCACATCGCGCAGGTGCCGCTGCCGGACACGGTTCAGGGTGTCATTGCCGCGCGTCTCGATCGACTGCCCGAGGACGAAAAGCGGGTGCTGCAGCAGGCCGCGGTGATCGGGCGGATCTTCTGGGCCGGCACGCTCGCTGCTCTGATCGGCGCCGACGGCGGGCTCGCGGCGGCGCTGGACCGGTTGGAGGACCGCGATCTCATTCGCGAGCGGCCCACCTCCTCGCTCGCCGGCGACCGCGAGTACATCTTCAAACACACACTGACGCGGGAGGTGTCGTACGCGAGCATCCCACGCGCCGTCCGGGCCCCGGCGCACGCCCGCGTCGCCGCGTGGATCGAGTCGATGCTGGCCGGGCGGATCGATGAGGTCGTCGACCTGCTCGCGTATCACTGGTCGGCGGCCGGCGATGCGGCCAAGACCGTGGAGTATGCCCTGCGCGCGGGAGACCGCGCCCGGGCGCTGTTCTCCAATGCGCGCGCCGTCGAGGCATACCGGGCCGCGCTCGAAGTCGCCCCCGGCGTGCTGACGACCGATCAGATCGCCGATGTCCGGCAGCGGCGCGGTGAAGCCCTCGAACGCCTTGGGCGCTACGACGACGCCCAGATTGACTTCCAGGCCGCGCTCGACAACGCCGTGACGACAGCAGACCGCCGCGCGGAGGCCAGGCTTCGGTTTGAGATCACGCGCCTCGATCACCGCCGGCGCGCCAAGCCGTTTGATGCCATCATCGCGGCGTACGAGCAGGCGCGCATGATCGCCGTCGACGTCGGGGACCGCGACACGGAAGGCCGGTGCCTGACCGAAATCGCTACGGCCTACTGGGATGCGAACGACCTCGGCGAAGCGAACCGGCTTGGGCTGCAGGCCCTGGAAATCTTCCGGGGACTGGACGACCACGCGGGGATGGCCGGGGTCATGAACCTCCTGGCCATGGCACACTGGATGAGCTTCGATTTTCCCGCCGCCCTCGCCCGCGCGGAGCGCGCCGTCGCCGAGGCCCGCGCGGCAGGGGACCGTTCGCGCGAGGCGACCGCCCTGAGCTACGTGGGCATGTTCCTGTCCTACAGCGGCCGGCCCGAGGAAGCGACCCGCATGCTCGACGACGCCGACCGCATCGCGGCAGAGATCGGCGACCGGCGGCGCCTGATGTGGGTGCATTCCTTCCGAGCGTTCCTCTATCTCGCCCTCGGCCGGTTCGAGTCATTCCTCGCGGCGGTCGAAGCCAGTGCACGGCTCAGCGAGGAGATTGGATACCACAACCCCGGCATCGACGTCCTCCAAGCGCTGGGGCTGGCGACGATCGGCAAAGCGCAGGAGGCGAAGGATCTGCTCGCGCCCCCGATCGAGTTTCTCAAAGACCAGGATATCGAAGCGGCCGGCGTGTATGCGTCGGCGGCGATCGTGCGGATGATGACCGGCGATCCGGCCGGCGCGCGCACCGCGCTGGAAAAGGCGGAAGCGAATTCGGCGGGAATGGCCCGCGCGGATTGGGTCATGCTGGGCGGATCGTGGATGGCGCTGCTCTGGTACCTGCTCGGCGAATCCGAAAGGGCGGCGGCGTTGGCCCAGTACCTCATCGATCGGGTCCCGGACGGATGGATGCACGAGCCTTCCGCGTTCGCCCATGTCGTGTTGGGCCTGGCGGCGTTTGGTCGAAACGACTTCCCGGGGGCTCAGCGGGCATTCGACCGCGCCCAACGCTTGATCGGGGACCTGCCGTTCTTGCCCGTGCGGCTCGAGCTGCACCTGGCCCGGGCGCGGCTGCTGTCGGCGCAGAGCAGATTCGAGGACGCCGAGGCGGAATTAGCCCGGGCCGCCGACGCGGTCGACCGCATGACCGCGCAGATCGAGAAACCCGAGCTGAGAGATTCGTTCCTGGCGTCGTGGGAGGTGACGCGCGTGCGGGATGCCCGCGACGCGCTCGCCGCGACACGGGCGGGACGCTAAACGGGGCGGCGTCTACGCTTCGACCCGCTTGAGCCCTTGCGCCCGGCGCAGCGCGGCGATGTATCCCAACACCCAGTCGTCATGGCCGTAGTAGAACAAGAGGTACCAGATGACCGGTTGGTCACCCGGCCATGCGCCCGATGACGGGACCACCGTGACGGCGTCGCGGTCATCGATGGCGCCGACGACTTCCTCCACGGCGGCAAACGCGCGGCGCGCGTAATCGACGAGGCGCTCCTTGCCCGGCAGGCGGACGGCGGCCGCGTCCTCGTCGCTCATCCCCGAGCCGCTCTGACGCCTGCCCAGACGGTCGGGGTCCAACCCCCACGCCGCCGCAAGACCTTCGGCCATCCAGATCTGTTCGCGCGCACCGACTTTCTTGCTCAGCGCAGGCGTGATCGTCGCCAGCCGCACGGCCAGCCCGTCGTTCGCGCGCGCCGCATGCCACAGCTCGAACCCGATCGAATGTGAGGCCGGCGTGGGCCGCCACGCCAACTGATCGTCTGTGAGGTCATCGACGGCGTTGAGCAGGCGCCGGTGGTTGAGCGCAACGTTTCCTTTCACGACATCGAGCACATTGGCATCCATCCCGCGCCACCTCGGTTTCAGAGAATCGTTTCCAGCGGCGAGTGTTCGCGCCGCCTCCGCTCCGTCCTTGTGGCCGATACAGGAAGGGTGCTGCGGCGCACAGTAATCCTGCACCGTGCAAAAGATCTACCAGTTCATCATGACCTACCTCGCGGTGTTTGCCGCGCTGGGGTTCAGCTTCGTGCAGATCCTCAACCTGCGCCCCACCGATCAGTCGCTGCCGGCGTTCGTCTTCTTCACCGTCTGCGCCATTGCCATCGTGGCCTACGCCGTCGCAGTGCTGCGCGAACGGCGTGTGGTCCGGCGCGGGACGAAACTGGTGAACGAACCGGCCCACGACCGCCGCAGCCGCTGGTTCGCCACGGTGTACCTGACGCTCACGCCTGTGCTCTACGTGGTGCTGACGATCGCGTTCCACATCCCCAACTCGTGGCCGTTGGAGATCCGTGCGGGCGCGGAACCGCGCGGGCGCAATCCGTGGATCACCCGGCTGCCGGGGGAATCGCTGCTGGGGCTGGACGAGGAAGTGGGACCTCTGTTTGTGCCCGGCGGCGACCTGGTCGCCAACCGCGCCAGCATCAGGTACGCCGTGATCTACAACCGCAGCACGGTGCCGTCGCCTCCGCTGGAGATCCAGCTGGAGCTGCAGACGCCGAAGACCTGGCTGGTGCCGCCGGCGCGCATCTTCGCGGTCGCGATCGCGTCGCCGGCTCAGCGCGGCTGGCTGCCGTGGGACCGTCCGCTGCCGACGGCGCATTGGATGCCGTACAATCATGGCTGCGCCGCTCGACTGCTCGACACGGGCTGGTGCTTCTACCATCCGCCGGATGACCGGCGCGGGTGGCTGCAGCCGACGATCCGGCTTCCGGGGATTCCCGCGCGCGGCAGCGTCGAGCTCTTCTTTGAAATGGCCGCTCCTCCGGGGGCCCCCCTGGACGGCATTCCTGCTATCCTAACTCTGAAGCAAACAGCCGAAGGACGGTTTGTCGTAGGCCTGCGAACGGAAATCGACTTCAACGCCGGTGCAGCGAGGTAAAGCGATGAAACGCGCAGCAGCACTCCTGACGCTCCTATTGACGATCGTCGCGGTGACCCCGATGCTGGGGCGTGCCCAGCAACAGCCCGGCGACTGCCGTCCGGCAGGCGGCGCGCCGGCAGGGTTTCAGGCGATCACGATCGGCCATTTCTCGGAAGGGGCCAGCGACGTCGTGGAGTTCTGCCGCTATCTGGTCCGCCAGCGCATCTGGCCATCGTTTACCGATCTGGGCAGCTTCAAGGATCCCCGGGCCGCCCAGCGCGCCCATGATGCACTGGAGGCGGGCACGATCGACGTGCTGTGGGTCAATTCCTTCGCCGCCGGCGCGATCCTCGAGGCCAACCGTGCGCTCCGCCTGAAGGTCGTCGCGTTTACCGACTTCCTGGTCCTGCACGTCGGGACTCGCCAGGCCGGCGTCCAGGTCGCGACCGACACCGCGTTCGCTCCTGCTGAAGTCGCCGTGCGGGCCGGGCGCTCGATGTTTTTCGCCGACGCGCTGTTTGGGATACTCCATCTCAGGCCGCGGTGTCTGGAGTCGACGATCGGCTGCACGGTGCTGCCGGGAGAAGGCCTCGCGGCAGGGATCGAGCGGTTCCTCAGCGGCGGCGCCGGCCGTGCGGTGGTCATCGCGTCGTGGGCGCTGCCGCCGAAGGGTCCCGACGTCGTGGTCCGGTCCCTCTACGCGGGGACGTTCCACCTCATCGGGGTGCCGCCCGCGACGGTCGTGTCGATGCAGGCGGTGGCGGGGACGCTGGCGATCCTGCAGATCCCGCGCGGCGCGTACGGCCCCAGCCAGAACGCCGACATCGGCACGGCGGCCGTCACGCAGATGGTTGTGAGCAGCACGCCCCCGGCCGTCCAGGCGCGCGTCAGCGAATTCGCCGACCGGCTCAACGAGGCGCTGCTGGACACCGAACCGCGATTCGACCTGATGAACGAGATGCCGGTGGCCCTCGCCATGGCCCGGCTGTTGGGCGCGAACGTTGCAGGGCGGCTGATTCTGCACCCCCGGCTCGCGCTGTGGCTGGACCTGCATGATCTGCTGCGGTCGCCGCCCGAACCGCGGGAACCGGAGCCTCGGCCGAAGTGCCGGGACGGCGGCGGCGAGGGATCCCCGGTGCAGTCACCACCGCCTACGTGCGAGTGATCTGAATGCGGTGCCAGGCGTTGTTGAGATATCCTTTGAAGTTCCACACCTGACGCGGGTCGTCCGGTTGCGAATTCCCCGCGGCATCCCGGGCGCGGGCGATCAGTTCATGGGTGCCGGGGGACAGATCCAGATCGATGTCCCACAGACACCACCCCCACCTCGACGCCTGGCGGAGCGCAGCCTGCCGCCAGGTGCGCCCTCCGTCCGAGGAAACCTCGACCGCGGCGATCCTCCCTGCCCCGCTGAGGGCGTAGCCGCGCACAGCGCAGGGACCCGCGGGGATCTCGGCGTGGGCGGGGGGCGCGGCGATGACCGCATTTACGGGAATCTCCCCGATCATCTCCCCCGAGGCCCAATTCGCGGTCGCCGCGATCACGTCGGGGGGGAACATCTTGTACGCCTTCGCTTGAAAGAAGTTCTCAGACGGGGTGTCCGACACGACAATGTCCTTCAGCCACTTCACGCTGCGGGCGCCGATGTACCCTGGCACCATGACGCGCACGGGGGCACCATGCTCGGGTCGCAGAAGTTCGCCGTTCATCTCCCACGCGAGCAGGACCTCCGACGCCGTCGCTTTGTCCAGCGGGATCGATCCCCCGAACCCAAAGCGGCGGCCATCCTTGGTCACCTCATCGGCGCCGGCAAACGCCACATGGCGCGCTTCCGGCATCGCCCCGGCGGCGGCGAGCACCGCCGTCAGCGGCACGCCCGCCCACCGCGCATTGCCAACGGCCTCGGTCTCCCAGGGAAGTTCACCCGGGACGGGCCGCAGCGCCATGAGCTCACTGCGGCGGTTTCCCGCGCATTCCACGGCGGCTTCCACCGTCGAGGCGGGAAATCGAGCCCGCAGCTCCCCGACCGTCAGCGCGAGCGCGTTCCGCACCATGCCCGTCACCGACACGCGGTGGGTGGCAGGGTCCAGCCGCGGCATGGACCCGTGGTTGCGGACGAAGAAGTGATCGACAGGCGTCAGGGCGTGGGTCACCAGCCGATCGGCGGGAGCCCCGCCGTTGATTGGTTCGGACTCCTTGACGACGAACGCCGCATGCTTTCCCTGCAAGGTCACTCCTCGTAGTTCAACAGGACCGTCGCTCCCGCCCTGCCCTAAACCAGCCGAGGCATTCCAGAGCGAGGAGCGAATCCCCAAGGGCAATGGACTCGTTGATCCACATCACGAGGGAGCCCGCCCGCCCATCTGCGGGGAAACCTCCGCTGCTGCTGCTGCTGCATGGATTCGGCAGCCATGAAGGCGACCTGATGGGCCTGGCCCCGTACGTGGACGGCCGGTTCTTTCTCGTCAGCGCCCGCGGCCCGATCACACTGGCGCCCGGTGCGTTTGCATGGTTCCACATCATCGACCTGACCGTCAATCCGCCGGTGATTGCCGCAGAGGAGGCCGAGCGCAGCCGCCGGATGCTCGCGGGGTTCATCGACGAGGTGACGGACCGCCTCGGGCTGGATGCGCAGCGGGTGTACCTGATGGGGTTCAGCCAGGGCGCGATCATGGCGCTGAGCCTCGCCCTCACGGAGCCGGACACACTGGCGGGCGCGGTGGCGATGAGCGGGCGGATCATTCCGGACGTCCTTGCCCAGGCGGCCCCGCCCGAGCGGATGGCCGGGCTGCCGGTGATGGTCGTGCACGGGGCATTCGATCCGCTGCTTCCTGTGGAAGACTACGGACGCCCGACGCGCGATATCCTCGCCGCCCTGCCGGTGGCACTGACCTACAAAGAATACCCGATGGGCCACCAGGTATCCGACGAGAGCCTGGATGACGCGATGCGCTGGCTGACGGAACGCCTTGAGAGTCCCCGCCGCGACGAGCCGGCGGGCTCGCAGGTGAGGCGGTGATCACCGGCATCGATCACATCGTGATCCTGGTCGATGATCTCGGCGCCGCAATGCGGCAGTATGCATCCGTGGGGTTCGTCGTCACGCGGGGCGGGACGCATCCGGGAGCGGGGACGGAAAACGCCTTGATCCCGCTCGCCGACGGCGCATACCTGGAACTCCTGGCCGTGACCGACCCGGTCGTGGGGCTGGGGCATCCGCTGTGGTCACGCCCGGATGGAAGCCGGCGGAAGGCGGGGGACTACGGAGGGTTTGCCCTCAGCACCGACGACGTCGAGGGCGACGTCCGGCGGATCGTCGCTGCGGGGCTGACGATGACGCCGCCGCGGGACGGCTCGCGGGAACGCACCGACAAGACGGTCGTGCGGTGGCGGGTCTCGTTCCCGGACCAGGGCGAGCTGCCGTTCCTGATTCAAGATCTCACGCCGCGGAACGCGCGCATCGCGCGGCCGGAGCGGGGGCTGGGACTGCGCGCGGCCATCAGCGAGGTCCGCGTCGCCACCGCCGACCTTCCCGCGGCAGTGCGCGCGTACAATCAGCTTCTCGACACGCCGGCGCTCGGCGCCGCCCCTGCCGCGGGGGAAGTTCACTTCCTGACGTCACGCGGCGAGATCATCCTGGCCGACCATGCCGGAAGCACCCGCGCCGGCGGGCTCTTCGAGATCGTGCTCGCGGTGGCTGAATGGAGCATTGCGACGCGGGAACTGCTGCCCCGCCTCGAGCATCGCGCCGGCGGCTGGCTCATTCCGCCGCCGATGACGGCGGGCGCACGCGTCCTGCTGCGCCCGAAGGCAGGCCCCTAGACGCCGGAAGGCGGCCTTTAGACCGCGCGGGATCGGGTCAGGAGCCCGAGGATCCAGAGAAAGACGATTGCGCCGACCGTGGCGACCACGATCGAGTAGAGGTTCACTCCGGTCGCCCCGGCGCCGCCAAACAACCCGAAGACCCAACCCCCGACGACGGCGCCGACCACGCCGACCAGCAGCGTGACCAGAAACCCGCCGCCCTGGCGGCCGGGCATGAGCAATTTCGCGAGATAACCGGCGATCAGTCCGATGACGATCCAGGCGATCCAGCTCATCGTTCACCTCCACTGAGTCTGGCGGGCCCGGAGGGATTCGAACCCCCAACGCCGGGGTTAGAAACCCCGTGCTCTGTCCGTTGAGCTACGGGCCCGGAATGTCCAACGGTAGTATAGCGCAGGGAGCCTTACGTGAGGCGGTTCACCCAGAACAGCGACAACCCGACGGCACCGAGCGCGAGCAGCGCGGCGGCCCCCGCGGCAACGCCGGTCACTTCGGTGGGCTTGTACTCCCACCCGATCATCCGGCTCAACTGACGGTACACGTCGCGGAGCTGGCCGACCGAACGCGCCAGGAAGTAGTTGCCGCCGGTGACCTCGGCCATTTCCCGCAGCGTGTCTTCATCCAGGCGCACCCAGATGCTGCGGCCGCCGAGGTTGAGGAACGTCCCCTCCGGCGTCCCCACGCCGATCGTGTACACTTTGACCTCCTGCTGCCGGGCCGTGCGCGCGGCGTCCACCGGCAGCACACCGCGGTTGCTCTGCCCGTCGGACAACAACACGACCGTCCCCGGGGGCACGGGGGGCTTCGGCACCGGCGCCGGCATCCCCGAACCCAGCGGCCGCTCACGACCGGGCAGCGCCCAGACGGCTTCCAGCAGCCCGTCCCCGATGGCCGTGGCGAACTCGGTGTTCAGCAGATCGATGGCCTCGAGCACCCGGTTGTGGTCGACGGTCGGCGGAACCAGCAGCGTCGCGTAGCTGCTGAACGTCACCAGGCCGACCTTGAGGCCGCGCGGCAGGCCCTGCACGAATTCTCGCGCCGCGGCCTTCGCCGCTTCGATGCGCATCGGCGGCAGGTCGTCGGCGAGCATGCTGCGGCTGACATCAATCGACAGGACGACGGTGTTCTGGGTTGCGGGGATCGGGAACGGCGCGATGGGCCGTGCCATGGCAGTGATGACGGCGACCAGCGAAAGACCAAACATGACGGCCGGAACGTGCCGGCGCCAGCGTCTTCCCTGCTGCGCGGCAGTCTTCAAGACAGCGACGCCGGTGTACCGGACGGCCTCGCGGGGCGGCTGCCGCAGAGCCCGCACGTACAGCCAAGCGACGACGGGGATCAGGAGCAGCCCCGCCAGCAAGGACGGCCATTGAAAGGTCACGGCACTCTCCGGAACCAGACCAGCGACAGCA
The DNA here is from genome assembly GCA_044869795.1 of bacterium. Taxonomy (GTDB): domain Bacteria; phylum Sysuimicrobiota; class Sysuimicrobiia; order Sysuimicrobiales; family Kaftiobacteriaceae; genus DASXUC01. The sequence continues at coordinate 13,839 of JBIOXT010000298.1, forward strand.
GCCCGCCCGTTACCAGCAGTATACCCGCTCCGCCGGCCACGATGGAGGAAACCTCGGTGCGCCGCCGTTCCCATCCGATCGAGCGGCCGAGCTCCTGGTAGGCTTTGCGGAGCGCATCTTCTTGGGTGATGTCCAGGTAGCGGCCGTCCGCCAGCTGCGCGATCTGCTGGAGGATGCGCGAGTCGAACGGCACGAGCACGAGTTGCCCGTCGATCGTCATCACGCTGCCGGCCGGGGTGCCGACGCCGACGCCGAAGACGCGCACCCGTCCCTCCCGCGCCAGCGCCGCGGCCTGGGTGGGATCGACACCCATGTTGCTCACACCATCGGAAAAGATGATCACGGCCGCCGGCGGCAGATCTTCCGCGCGCAGCGGAGTCGCCGGCTGGCCGGGACCCTGCGACGGGGGCGGCGGGACCGGTGCGAGCTGCCCGGGGATCTGCCGCCCGATGTTGAGCTTGTCGCCGAGGAACTCCTTGCGGCCGGGCAGCGCCCGCAGCGATTCGACAATCGCCCCCCCGACGCCGGTGGCCTGCTGCAGCTTCAAACCTTCGATCGCCTCACGGAGCTGCTGGCGGTCCGTCGTCGGGGGCACCAGCACCTGCGCGTAATCGCTGAAGATGACGATCCCGACCTGCGTCGAGCGCGGCACGGCGTCCAGCGCCTGAAGGGCCGAGTCCTGCGCCGCCCGCAGCCGGCTGGGCTTGACGTCGTCCCCGATCATGCTCTTGCTGACATCGATGGCCAGGATCACGGCGGCCCGGTTCACCGGCAGGGGGACTGCCGCGATCGGGCGCGCCACCGCAAACAGCAGCAGCGCGATGGCGATGCCGTACAGCACCAGCGGCAGCGTGCGGCGCACCGCCGGCGGCCGCTGCCAGAGAAACGGCCTCAGGTGAGGATCGGCCAGGACGCGCTCACGCCGGGCGGCCGCCCGCCGAAAGCGGACGTAGGCCCACAGGAGCAGCGGGACCAGGAGCAGTCCCCACAGCATCACCGGCCAGCCAAATTCCACCGACCCTTCCTCCTCCGGTATGTGACAAATCTCAGCAGCGGATCCACCAGCGGCTCCGCGGTCGACAGATCCAGGACATCGACGCGCGCGTTCCGGAACATCTGGTCCGTCCTCGACCGCTGCGCGCCGACGAGCTGACGGTACGCCTCACGGACCTTGGGGTCGGACGTGTCCACCCACAACTGCTCGCCGGTTTCCGGATCCCGGACCGGCATCCCGCCGACGTCCGGCAGCTCGCGCTCGGCCGGATCGTCGATGCGAACCGCAATCAGATCATGCCGCCCGGCCAGCTCGCGCAGCGGCCGCTCCCATCCGTCACCGAGGAAATCCGAGATGACGAACACGAGGCTGCGGCGCCGCAGGATGGGGATCAGGTCGCGCAGGCTCGTGGCCAGATCGCCGGGGCGATCGTGGTCGCCCAGCGAGGTCAGTTCATGGATGATGCGCAGCGTGTGGATGCGCCCGCCGCGCGGCGGCACGTAGACGCCGCGGCCGGGAAATCCGATCAGCCCCATCTTGTCGCCGTGCCGGCTGACGATGTAACTCGCCACCGCCGCGAACTCGGTCGCCGTGTCCCGCTTCAATTCCCGCCGCGTCCCAAAGCGCATCGACGGCGAGAGGTCGACCAGCAGCCAGGCCGTGAGCTCCTTCTCCTCCAGGTACTGCCGGACGAACAGCCGGTGCATGCGGGCGGTGACGTTCCAGTCGATGCGCCGCACCTCGTCGCCGGGCTGGTACTCGCGGACCTCGGCGAGGTCGAGGCTGGGACCGTAAAAGATGCCGGTGTAATCGCCGAACAGGAACCCGTCCAGGCGGCGCACGACCTTGAACTCCAGGCGGCGGAGGACCTTCTCTGGAGTTTCCATGGGGGCAGCCCTACCCCGGAGGCGTGATCGCTCCGGCCTTGGTCTGCTCGTAGGGGTCGCCGATGTGGACCCGCGGGGCCGGGACCCGCTCGAGCACCCGCGCCAGGATCTGGTCCGGCCCGACGTCCTGCGCGAGCGCTTCGTAGGAGAGCACGAAGCGGTGCCGCATCACCTCCGGCGCGAGGTCTCGCACGTCCTCCGGGAGGACGTACTCGCGGCTGCGCAGCAGGGCCAGCGCCTTCGCGCCGAGGATGAGGTTGAGCGATGCGCGGGGGCTGCTGCCGAATGAGATGAACGCCCCGAGGTCGGCGAGGCCGAAGTCCTTCGGCCGCCGCGTGGCGTTGGCCAGCGTCACCGCGTACTCCATGATCTTGGGATGGACGTACACGGCGTCGGCGATGCGCTGGATCTGCAGCAGCTCGTCCGCGGTCATCACGGGCTGCACCGTCGGATACTCCACGGTCATGCGCTCGACGATGGTGATCTCCTCGTGCACGCTGGGGTACGAGATGACGACTTTGAACAGGAACCGATCGACCTGCGCCTCGGGCAGCGGGTACGTGCCTTCACTCTCGATCGGGTTCTGCGTCGCCAGCACCAGGAACGGGTTCGGCACCGTAAAGGTCTGCTTGCCGATGGTGACCTGACGCTCTTGCATCGCCTCAAGCAGCGCGGACTGGACTTTGGCCGGAGCCCGGTTGATTTCGTCGGCGAGGACCAGGTTGGCGAACACCGGACCGAGCTCGGTCTCGAACGTCCCGGTGTGCTGGTTATAGATCCGCGTGCCGACAAGATCGGCGGGCACCAGATCCGGCGTGAACTGGATGCGTTTGAATTCGGCGTCGATGGACTGCGCCGTGGTCTTGATGGCCAGCGTCTTGGCCAGCCCCGGGACGCCCTCGATCAACACGTGTCCGCGCGCCAGCAGGGCGACGAGGATCCGCTCCAGCATCAAGTCCTGACCCACGATCACCTTCTTGATCTCGACCAGCACTGTGCGCATCGTGGCCGAGGCCTGCTGGAACGTCTCCACCGGATAGACCATGCGAGTGCCTCCGTCTCTAGATATTCGGTCTCTCCCCCAGCATTACGGGGACCGGGAAGCTCCGCCCGTCTCTGAGGATCTCCAGCATCACGGTGTCGCCGATGCGCTTGCTGAGGACGTGCGCAGCCAGCCCGCCGAAGGTGCGGACCGGCCGGCCGTCGATCGCCACGATGATATCCCCGCCGCGCGGCGCATCCCGCGGGGACATGCCCGGCCTGCCACCCCGCAGCCCCGCCAGTGCCGCCGGGCCGCCGTCGACCACCTCAAAGATCAGCACGCCGCTGCGAACGGGGAGCCCCACCTCGGCGGAGAACTCATCGTCGATCGTTTGGCCCGTGATCCCCAGCCAGGGATGACGCACGAGCCCGACCCGCATGTCCGGCAGCACGGCCTTCACCGCGTCCGCGGCGACCGACAGGCTGAAGGTTCCGTCGCGCGCCGTCGCCACGATCACGCCGACGACGTCCCCCCGATCGTTGACCAGCGCGCCGCCGGAGTCGCCGGGGTAGACGGCGGCGGTGGTCCGCAGGTACGGGGCACCCGGCCGGGCCTCGAAGTCCAGGGTGATGAATGACCCGGCCGATGGGCCGTTCGTGCGGCGCGGGGCCCTTCCGAATGAGGTCACGAGATCCCCTTCACGCAGCAGCGATGAGTTGCCCAGCACGATCCAGGGCAGCGTCCCCCGCGCATCGACATGGACCAGCGCGAGATCGAAGACCGGATCGGTGCCGACGACCCGTGCCGGCATGGATTCACCGTGCTTGAAGAGGACGTCGATGGTGGAGGCCCGCGCCACGACGTGGTGCGCCGTCAGGATCAGCCCGCTGGGATCGATCACGATCCCCGACCCGCTGGCGCGGCCGACCCGGCCGTTGCTGTCGAACGTGATGTTGAGCTGGACGACCGCCCGTTCGACCGCATCGACAACCGGCGTGGGGAGCGCCGTGACCTGGGCGACCGATCCCGCCGGCATTGCCGCCAGCACGGCGGCGGCCAGCGCGACTGCCAGCCAGCGATACCTTGCCTGCATGCCGTGTCCTACCTCGCCACTTGACTTTGCGACAAGCCGATCATACGCGATCAAAGCGATAAAGGCGATAATAGTTTACTGCCTTCGACGCGTTCCAAGACGCCGTGGGTTTACCGTTATCGCCGTTATCCCTCTTATCGCTCTTATCCCGTAGTTCCGGGGTTTTAGTCTCCGCGCCAGCGCCGGCCGTCGCGCTCGAGCATACGGTTGGCCCCCTGGGGCCCCCACGACCCGGCGGGGTAATTCGGAAACGCGCGCGGCGGGTGCTCGTCCCAGTGTGCGAGCAGCGGATCGACCACCGCCCACTGCAGCTCGACCTCGTCGCGGCAGGGCATGAAGCGTTGGTTCCCGCGCAGGGCCTCCAGCAGCAGGTGCTCGTACGGCGGATGCTCGGCCTCGCCGACGGAGTCGTAGGAAAAATCCAGCAGCACGGTGCGGATCCGGCGGCGGTGGCCGGGCACGCGGGCGCCGAAACTCAGCGAGATGCGCTCGTCGGCGGTGGTGTTGAGGATCAGGACGTTCGGATCCATCTCCGACATGTCGTAGTCTTTGAACAACCGCAGGGGCGGCTGCCGGAACACGACTGAGACCTCGGTGTCCTTTTCGGCCATCCGCTTGCCCGCGCGCAGGTAGAACGGTACGCCGGCCCACCGCCAGTTCTCGATCTGCAGGCGCATCGCCACATACGTCGGCGTGTTGGATTCGGGACTGATGCCCTCTTCTTCCCGGTAGCCCGGCACCGGCTCCCCGTGCATGGTCCCCGGCCCGTACTGCCCGCGCACGGCATCCTCGGGCCGCACCGGAGAGATCGCGCGCAGGACCTTCGCCTTCTCGTTGTGGAACTCGTCCGCATCGAACACCGTCGGCGGCTCCATCGCCACGATCGCCAGCAGTTGAAAGACATGGCTCTGCAGGACGTCGCGGACCACGCCCACTTCCTCGTAGAATCGACCCCGTCCACCGATGCCGATGTCCTCGGCAAAGGTGATCTGCACGTTGTCGACATAGCGGCGGTTCCAGATCGGCTCGAACACGGTGTTCGCGAAACGGAACACCAGCATGTTCTGGACGGTCTCTCTGCCCAGGTAGTGGTCGATCCGGAAGATGTTGTGCTCGCCGACGACGCGATCGATCAACGCGTTCAGGCGTTCCGCCGATGCCTCGTCGTGGCCGAAGGGCTTCTCGATGATCACCCGGTTCCAGCCCCGTCCGCCGCCGTTACGGTGCACCAGCTCCATGTCGCCCAGCGCGGAGAGGATCCCCTCGAAGGTCGACGGCGGAACGGCGAGGTAGAAGACCCGGTTGCCGGCGGTCTGATGCAGGTCCTCCACTCGGTCCAGTACCCGGCCGATGTTGCGGTAATCCCCCTCCCGAGCGAAATCGGCGGCGACGTAGTAGAGGCGCTCGGCGAAGCGGTCCCAGTGGCTGCGCTCCACGAGGTGGTGGATCGACGTGACCGCGTCACGCACCATCTCGCGGAATGCCTCGTCGGTCATCGCACGCCGCGCCACCCCGACGATCGCGAGCTTGTCGGAGAGCGCGCCCTCGGCAAACAACCGGTACAGGGCCGGCAGCAGCATCCGTTTCGCCAGGTCGCCGGTCGCGCCGAAGATGATGAACGCGACCGGATCGGGCGCCGCGATCTCCTTGATCTCTGCTTCGGTCTCTTTGGTGCCGAGCTTCAAAATTGACCCCTCTCACCCATCATGCTAGGATGCTCGTGTCATCGGGGCGTAGCGCAGTTTGGCTAGCGCGCGTGGTTTGGGACCACGAGGTCGCCGGTTCAAATCCGGCCGCCCCGACCACCCTCGTTTCAATACTACCCTTCGGCGGGGGGAGTTTCAGACGTTCCCGCGGCGGCTTTCGGCGCCGCCTTGCTTGCCGCCTCGCGGGCCAGTTCGGTCGTGCGCTTGGGCCGCATGTCCTGCATCCCGAGGAAGTCCGCCGCAAGGTAGCGCTCGATCAGCTCGCGGATCTGCGCTTCGCGCCCGGCACTGCCCGCCCGCGCTTCGGCCACCCACGTCTTGTCCACGCGGTAGGTCTTCAGCTGCTTGCCGTCGTGGAAGTGGACAAACGGGTGGTTCTTCGAGTCTTCCAGGACGAGGATCTTCACGCTGAGGTTGAGTTTCTTTGCCACGCCGGCCGCCACGTCCAGGATCCACTGCCGCGTCGCGTCCGGCAGCTGACCCGGGCCCGCGCCGATCGTCGCCGCCACCGTCTGGCCCCGCAGCGGGTTGGGGTCGGCCGGCACGCCCTCACCTTTGATCTGCGCGCGGCGTTTCTTGACGTTGTCCCTGATCTGGTTCCAGACATCCAGTCCCGCCACCATCGACGCGAAGAGATAGAAGAAGAAGACCGCCAGCGTCAGCGACCAGTACTTCAGGAACGCGCTCAGTGCGTCCGGCATCGACCGTTCATCCCTGAATTGGGCGCGCCGCGGGTCCCTTCCTTCACTTGTGCTGTATAATACTGGGTACGCTGTTTGCCCGGGGCGCGCCGGGAGGAAAGGATGACGCGATGCGTCCGATCTGGAAGGGACACTTGACCTTTGGCCTCGTCACCATCCCCGTCAAACTCTACACCGCCACCGACTCGAAGGACATCCGGTTCCGCCTGCTGCACAAGAGCTGCATGACGCCGATCCAAAACAAGCGCTACTGCCCTCACCATGAGGCCATGGTCGACTGGAACGACGTCGTGCGCGCCTACGAGTACGCGAAGGACAAGTTTGTGCCCGTCACCGAGGAAGAGCTCGACAACGTGCCGCTGGAGACCGCCGGCACGGTGAGCGTCACCGCCTTCGTCAACCTGGAAGAGATCGACCCCATCTACTACGAGCGCTCGTACTACCTGGCGCCGGATGAGGGCGGGCAGAAGGCGTTCCGGCTGCTGCACGACGTCCTCGGTGAGGCGGCGCGGGTCGCCGTCGGCAAGGTGGTCATCAAGGAGAAGGAACACCTCGTCTCCGTCCGGCCGCACGACGGCACGCTGGTGATGGCGATCCTCTACTACGCGGATGAAGTGCGATCCATCGAGGACATTCCCGAGCTGCCGGTCCAGACAAAGATCCATCCCAACGAGAAGAAGATGGCGCTGCAGCTCGTGGAAGGCCTCAGCACCACCTTCGACGTGGCGGAGTTCCACGATGACTACCGCGAGGCGCTGCAGAAGGTCATCACCGCGAAGATCGAGGGCGAAGAAGTCGTCGGCCTCCCTGCCAGGAAGGAAACCAAAGTCGTCGACCTGATGGATGCCCTGCGGCGCAGCCTGCAGACGACCGCGAAGGAGAAACCCGCCCGCCGGCCACGCTCGGCCGCTCCACGCGCCGCCGCGCGTCGCTGAGTGGCGCAGTTCCGCGGGGGGACGTCGGGCTTCAGCTATCCCGAGTGGAAGGGCACCTTCTACCCCGCCGGTGTGGCGGCCGACGGGATGTTAAAGCACTACGCGTCGGTCTTCCCGACGGTCGAAATCAACAATACGTTCTACCGGTATCCCAAGGACGAGAACCTGCGGCAGTGGGCCGCCGCCGTGCCCGCCGGCTTCCGCTTCAGCATCAAAGCGCACCGCCGGATCACCCATCACAAGCGGCTGAAAGACACCGACAGCGACGTGGCCTTCCTCTACGAGCGGATGCTGGCGCTCGGCCCGCAGATGGGTCCCCTGCTCTTCCAGCTGCCGCCGACGCTGCGCGCCGATCTCGCGGTGCTGGAGACCTTCCTGGGACAACTCCGCCCGGGCCCGCCGGTGACCATGGAGTTCCGCCACGCCTCGTGGGCGACCGATGCGACGTACGCGCTGCTCGACCGGTACCGCGTCTCGCTGTGCCTCGCCGAAACGGACGAGCAGGCGGCGCCGGCCGTGGTCGTCGGACCCATCGCCTACGTCCGGCTGCACAAGTCCGGCTACGATGACGCCGCCCTCTGGCGGTGGGCAGAATGGATACGGGAGCGCCTCCGCGAGGGCCGCGATACCTTCGCCTACTTCACCCACGAGGAGGGCGCTCCGGCCACCGACTACGCGCGCACCCTGACCACGCTGGTCAACGGCTGAGAGGACCAAGACGACGGTGGGACTCCAGGAGTACCGCAAGAAGCGACGCTTCGCCGAGACGCCCGAGCCCCAGGGCGGCACAAAGACCGCCGGCAAAGGCAACCTTCACTTCGTCATCCAGGAACACCATGCGACCCGCCTGCACTGGGACTTCCGCCTGGAAATGGACGGCGTGCTGAAGTCGTGGGCCGTGCCCAAGGGTCCCACGCTCGATCCGGATGAGAAGCGCCTGGCCGTGCCGGTCGAGGACCACCCCATGGACTACATGGAGTTTGAGGGCGTGATCCCCAAAGGCAATTACGGGGCCGGGACCGTGATGGTCTGGGACATCGGGACGTACGACGTGCTGGAGGGCGACCCGGTCAAGGCCTATGACAGCGGCAAGCTCACGGTCGTGCTGCACGGACAGAAGCTGGACGGCGAGTTCCACCTCGTACGGACGAAGATGGGCGGGCAGATCCAGTGGCTGATGTTCAAGAAGCGCGACGACGACGCGGAGCCGGGATGGAAGCTCCCGGAACCGTCGGTTTCGGTGAAGAGCGGACGCACGATCGAGCAGATCCGGGAGGAAGGAACCGCGCGGTGGCACTCCGGAAGCCCGGAAGCGAGGAAACGGGGAAGCGAGGAAGCGGGAACGCCCTCGAGAGTTCGCCAGGCCCCGGGCCCGAGGCCCCAGGCCCGGATCCTTAGGCAGCTGGGTCTAGACAAACCGGGCAAGGATTCATTCCCGAAAGACCTCAAGCCTACCCTGGCGACCCTGGTGGAGCAGCCCTTCGACGACAAGGCGTGGGTGTTTGAGGTCAAGTGGGACGGCGTGCGGACGATCGCGTACCTGCGGCGGCGCGGGAGCGAGCGGGAAGTGGCGCTGCGGAGCCGCAACAACCTCACGCAGAACCGGCAGTTTCCTGAAGTGGTCGAAGCCCTGTACCGGCTCGAGGTGCCCGATGCGGTCGTCGACGGCGAGATCGTCGCGCTCGACAGCGAAGGACGCGCCCACTTCCAGCTCCTGCAGTCCCGCATCCCGATGGCTCGCGATGGACAGCGGCCGAAGGTACCCGAGCCGCTGACGATCGCGTACTACGTCTTCGATCTGCTGTACTACAACGGGCACTCCCTGCTGGAGCGCCCTCTGGAAGAGCGGCGGCGCGCCCTCGAGACCATCCTGCCGCCCGGCCCGGTAGTCCGGCTGTCCGACGCGGTGCCCGAGTCGGGGCGGGCTTTCTATGCGGTGGCGCACGCCCACGGCCTCGAAGGCATCGTCGGCAAGCGCAAGGATGCTCCCTACGCGCCGGGGAAGCGCACGCCAGCGTGGGTCAAGATCAAGATCAAGCAGCATCTCGAGGCCGTGGTCGGAGGGTTCACGGCGGGGCGCGGCGCGCGCGGGAAAGCCTTCGGCGCCCTCTTGCTTGGCGCATACGACGACGCCGGCCGGCTGCAGTACATGGCGCACTGCGGGGGTGGATTCACCGATGCCGAACTCCGCCGCCTCAAAGGCCTCCTCGACGACCGCGTCATCAGGACCAGCCCCTTCGCCACCGATCCCCCGACCACGAACGATGTCCCGACCTGGGTCAAACCCGAGATCGTGGTGGAAGTCGAATACGGCGGCTGGACACGGGAGGGATTCCTGCGGTTTCCTGTCTACAAGGGCCTGCGCACCGACAAGTCCGCGCGCGACGTCAAGCTGGAGCGGCCGGACAAACTACCCTGGGAACCGGGAACCGGGAACGGGGAACCGCGGAAGCGCGGAACCGCGGAAGCGAGCAACGGAGAAAGCAGGCAAAGGGGCAGGCGGGCGAGCGGGCAAGCGGGCCAGCCACAGATCGAGGCCAAGAAGTCAGGGGCCCGAAGCCCGAAGCCCGAAGCCCGTGAGTTCATCGAGTCCGAACTCGCGCGTGCGAAAGTCCCCGTCCAGTTCACAAACCTCGACAAAGTCTTCTGGCCCGAGCAAGGCTACACGAAGGGGGATTTGATCTACTACTACCTGAAGGTCGCCGACGCGATCCTGCCCCATCTGGAAGACCGGCCGATCACCCTGCGCCGGTTCCCGAACGGGATCGCCGGGCAGAGCTTCTATCAGAAGGACTACCCCGACGCGCCCAAGTTCGTGACGATCGTCAACATTTGGACGGAGAGCTCAAAGACCACCCTCGCCGCTCCGGTCTGCAACAACCTGCCGACGCTGCTGTGGCTGGCGCAGCTGGCGGACATCGAGATCCACACCTGGTTCAGCCGCATCACGCCGCTGCGGGGGGCTGAGGGCCCCCGTGCCGGGGTCGAGTTTGCGCGCTCGGAGACGAGCCGGCGCGAGAGCGTGCTGAACCGCCCGGACTACATCGCCTTTGACATCGATCCGTACATCTTCCCGGACAACAAACTGCCCCAGCGCAAAGGCGAGAAGGATCCGGACTACTCACGGCGCGGATTCGACGCCGCCACCGAAGCCGCATTCTCGCTGCGAAAGATCTTGAAGAGCCTGGCGCTGGAGAGTTTTGTGAAGACGTCGGGGAAGACCGGCCTGCACGTATTCGTGCCGATCGAGCGGCGATACACCTACGAGCAGACACATGCGGTGGCCAAGACGATCACGCAGCACCTTGAAGCGCAGCACCCCAAGACCATCACGACGGAATGGGACACGGCCAAACGCGTCGGCAAGGTCTTCCTGGACTACAATCAGAACCGGCTCGGCGCGACCCTGGCCAGCGCGTACAGTGTGCGCCCCACGCCGGAGGCCGGCGTGTCGTGGCCGTTGACGTGGAGCGAGCTCGAGGCGGGGCTTGATCCCCTGGAGTTTACCTTGCAGTCGATCCCCGAACGCATCAAGGGGCGCCGCGATCCGTGGAGGACCCTGCTGGCCAAACCTCAGCGCCTCGAGAAGCACTTGGGCATCAAAGCCTGAGTGGACGGGTCAGGCGTCGCCGGTGGGCCGGGGTCCCCCGACGGCCAGCCTGCGCAGGAAGGGCTTGGCCGCGGCCAGCGCGCGGGCGCGGTGACTGATCCGGTTCTTCGCGGCCAGGGACAGTTGCGCCATCGTCTTTCCCTCATGCGGGATGAAGAAAATCGGATCGTAGCCGAACCCGCCGGATCCGCGGGGCGTGGTCAGCACCTGGCCTTCGCACACCCCCTCGAACGTCCGCACGTCCCCCTCGGGCAGGGCCACCGCGAGGACGGCGCGATAGCGGGCCGTGCGCTCGCCGGGCTGCTTCCCGCGGAGCAGTTTCAGGAGCTTGGCGTTGCGCGCGCTGTCGTTGGCGCCGTCCTGCAGGAACCGGTTGGAGAACGGTCCGGGCCCGCCGCCGAGCGCGTCGACTTCGATGCCTGAGTCATCTGCGATCGCGATCCGACCCGTCATCCGCGACACGGTCAGCGCCTTGCTGATCGCGTTCTCGGTGTAGGTGCTGCCTTCTTCCGGCAGCGGCGGGATCTGCGGAAAGGCCGCCAGGGAATACACCTGCACCGGCAGACCCTGCATCAACTCGATGAACTCGCGGACCTTGCCGTCGTTGCGCGTGGCGAGAACGACCTCCAGCGGTTCGCCGGGGATAAGCTTCGGCCCCCGGGCCCGGGGCTCCGGCCCCGGCCCCGAGCGGGCTCGTCGCGGCGGCGGCGCCCTACGCTTTCGGGACCGGTTGGAGGACATCGGCGAGTACGCTCTTCTGGTAGGCAACCAGCTGCTGGATTCCCCGTTCACCGAGGACGAGCAGCATCTGCATCTCGTCTTTGCTGAACGGCAACCCTTCCGCCGTCGCCTGGAACTCGACAATCCGTCCGCTGCCGGTCATCACCAGGTTCATGTCGACGCGGGCGTGGGAGTCCTCCTGGAAGTTCAAATCCAGGCGCGGCTCATTCTCCACGATCCCGACACTCGTCGCGGCGAGGGAATCCCGGATCGGCCACCTGGTCAAGGCCCCGGTCTTGCGCAGGACCGCCAGCGCGTCCAGCAGAGCGACGTAGGCGCCGGTGATCGCCGCGGTCCGGGTGCCGCCGTCGGCCTGGATGACGTCGCAGTCGAGCCAAATGGTCCGCTCGCCGAGTTTCTCGAGATCCACCGCCGCCCGCAGAGAGCGGCCGACCAGCCGCTGGATCTCCTGCGTCCGCCCGCTGGGCCGGCCGATCTCACGCGGGGTCCGGTCCGTGGTCGCGCGGGGCAGCATGCCGTACTCCGCGGTGATCCACCCCTGCCCCGCTCCGCGCAGCCACTGCGGCACGCGCTCCTCGACGCTCGCCGCGCAGATCACGCGCGTATCCCCGAGCTCGATCAACGCGGATCCCTCGGCGTGCTTCAGGTAATGCCGCGTGATCGCCACCTGGCGCAGTTGGTCGTTCGCGCGCCCGTCGGGTCGGCTCATGCCGACCCTTTCGCGGGACGGAAAACTGATTCCTTGACCGGCATCAAAAAGGCGGCGGCTGACCGCCCATCCAGGTTAGTTTCCAGCGGGGACCGGGTAGATTGCCAGGAAGCGGGTGATGCCGCGATAGATCGCCTGCGCCACCTTCTGCCGGAAGCTCACGTCGCGCAGGCGGACCTCGTCGTCGGGATGGGAAATGAAGGCGGTTTCCACCAGGACCGACGGGATCCCCGGCTCACGCAGGACGACGAAGTTTGCGGTCTTCACGCCCCGGCTGGGAATCCCCAGCAGGGCGCCCAGCTCGTCCTGGATCATCTGGGCCAGGGCGAGACTCTGCGGGGTCAGGTAGTACGTTTCGGATCCGTTGACGGCGGTCTGGGCATGGGCGTTGGCGTGGATGCTGACCATGATCGTCGCCCCGCGCTCGCGCGCGACCTTCGCCCGGTCGAACAGGTCGACGAACACGTCGGTGTCGCGGATCATGATCGTCCGGATGCCGTCGGCGCCCAGCAGGTCGCGCAGGCGCAGGGCGACATCGAGGACGACGTCGGACTCCCGCAGCCCGGTCGGGCCGATCGCGCCCGGATCTTTGCCGCCGTGCCCGGGGTCGATCGCGACGATGTGTCCGGCGCGCGCCGCGGTGGGATCGGCCAGGTCGATCGTCAGCCGGCCGTCGGCCTGATTCACCAGATAGTTGGTCTTGCGCTTCAGCGTCACCACGACCCGCGTCACAGGCGGCTCGGCGGTGAATTGCGCCGCGCGGACGGCGACCACCACCGTGCTGTCGACAGGAATGTCCTGCTTGACGGGGACGAAGACCGCGTCGGCGATGTCGATGGCCAGGCGATCCGGATACACGAACTCCCGCACTTTGTACTGCATCGTGCCGGTTCCTTCAATCGTCACGCGGCCGCCCGATCCTGCGGCGGCATACGAGACGTTGAAGATCTTCAATCCATCCGGCTGCAGCGGCGCCGCGGGCGGTGGTGCCGGTGACGGCGGAGTGACCGGCGGCGGGGCGGAGGGTCCGGGAGGCGCCGGGGGCGGTGGGGGCGCAGCCGATGGAGCCTTGGGCTGGAGCTCGAGGGTCACCAGGTAGGTCGTCGCCGACGAGGTCACCCGGATGTCCACCGGCTCGGTCAGGTCGAAAACGAGCCGCGAGACGTACGGTTTGACCTGGAATTGGGCGGAGCGCATCCGGGCCACCCCGCCGCCGTTGACGATGATCTCGCGTTCTTGCGTGCGCAGCGCGGCGTTGAGGAAGTCCACGACGAGCCGGTCGGGGTTGGCAAGCACGTTCGATTCGACCTGAACCGGACCGGTCGCCTCCACCCGGACCTGCAGGCCGTCGGCGGCGCGCTGCACCGTGATGGCCGTGATCTGCGAGCTGACGTGCAGCGTGCGCTCGGCGTCCTCGTACTTCGTCCAGGCGCCGAGGGCCGCGAACACCGCCTGGACGGGGATGAAGACCCGGTCGGCCACCTGGATCGGAGCGGCCGGAAGCGGGCGGGGCTGGCCGTTGACGAGCGCGGTGGGATCGTTGACGCGCATCCGCACCGTGGCGCGGAGGCGGTTGGTGACGACGATGCTGCGATCGGTCTCGTAGAACGCAGCGATGGCGCCCATGGGCTCGAACAGCCCCACGATAGGCGCCATGACCTGGCCGTTGGAGAGCACGGCAGGCGCGACCAGGGGGATGTCCACGCCGTTGACGACGACCTTGATCCCGACGGCCTGCGCGAGGGCGGAACCATGCGGCGCCCACGCGATCATCGCCGCCAGGAGCGCGGCTGCAACGACCTTCATCCGCTACCCCGAGTGTGCGCCCACCACCTGCCGTTCCCACCCCGCCGGCAATCGACGGGGCACGTATACCTCTCCCGGACCTCTTGGGTTCGCCCGATCCGGCCTGACCTCCTCTGCTGCGACGGGAAACTCACTACCACAGTTGAAAGTGAGAAGTTGGAAGTTGGAAGGTTGAAGCAAGGGTCCGGGACTCACGTTCAACTTCCAACGTTCAACTTCCAACGAGGTTTTCTGCGTGAAGGTCGACGCGCACATCGCGTACGATTCGCTGGACGACGTGCCGGGGCTGGCGCGGGCCGCGGAAGCGCTCGGCGTTGACGGGATTTGGCTCAGCGAGACCGCGCACGATCCGTTCCTCGGTGCGGCGCTGGCGGCCGAGCACACGCAGCGCGTCAGCGTCGGAACGTCGGTCGCGGTCGCGTTCACCCGCAGTCCGACCGTGCTGGCACACACCGCCTGGGATCTCGCCGCCTTGTCGAACGGGCGCTTCATCCTCGGATTGGGCACCCAGGTCAAGGCGCACATCACGCGACGCTTCGGGCTGGCCTGGGATCCGCCCGCCACCAAACTGCGCGAGACGGTTGAAGCGGTGCGCAGTGTCTGGGAGACCTGGCGCACCGGTGCGCCGCTACAGTTCCGCGGCAGATTCTACACGCTGACCCTGATGACCCCGTTCTTCACGCCCCCGCGGCACGACGCGGCGATCCCGATCGTCACCGCAGGGGTGAACCCGGCGATGTGCCGCGCGGCAGGCGCCGTCGCCGACGGGTTCCAGGTCCATCCGTTCCATACGCCCGGGTACCTTCGCGACGTGATCAGGCCGGCCATCGCCTCGGCGCGGCGGAAATCTGGGCGGGCCGGAGAGCCCTTCAGCATCGCCGCGGCGGTCTTCGTCGTGACCGGAGAGGATCCGGCCGAGCGCGCCCGGTCCCGGGAGCAGGTGCGGCAGTCGATCGCATTCTACGCGAGCACCCCCTCCTATCGCGGCGTGCTGGCACACCACGGATGGGAAGACGTAGGGGCGCAGCTCAGCGCGCTTGCTGCCCGCGGGCGATGGGCCGAGATGCCGCGGCTGATCAGCGATGAGATCCTGGCCTCCGTTGCCGTCGAGGCGGCGGGGGACATCGGGACGACGATCGTGCAGCGCTACCGGGACCTGGTCGACCGGATTGGGATCTACGAACCATTCGCACCGGCGGCGGATGGCCGGTGGCGCAGCCTCATTGCCGCAGCAAAACAGTTGAAAGTTGAAGGTTGAAACTGCGCGGCCAGGACGTTCAGCGGTTTCCTGGCCAGGGAGAACGCTTCCGCCAGGGTGGCCAGCAGTTCCGCCATTCCCGTTCTCCGCGCCGTCAGGTGCTCCGACGCTAGACGATAGAACCGGCGGCCTTCCTCTTCGTAGTGTTCCAGCGTGCGCTGAGGCGAGGACCAGACCGGAAGCACCGATTGCGGGAACACCCCGGTCATGAACAGGGCGATGTCCGCGATGCGGCGGAGAAAGGGGAACCGCAGCTCCTCGGGCACCAGTGCCGCCAGGGCCATCATGTCCTCGCTGCTGAAGTCGCTGAACCGGCGGCGGCGCAGGCGGCCCCGCTCTTCGACGTCGAGCGTGAAGCTCGAGATCCGCGTGAACGACGCGAGCATCTCGACCAGGTAGTCGTGCATGCGGGAATCCGCCAACAGTTCGTCGGCGCGCCGCGCATCGAACACCGCGATGCGTTCCCCGCCGAACTGTTCAACCGTATAGGAACTGCCGCGCAGCTCGCGCCGGACCCGCCGCAGGAGGACGCTGAACAGGAGCCAGGGCGAGACCTGCGCAATCGCCTGGGTGTCGTCGTGGAGACGCCGCGCCACACGATCATCGTCGAGCACGCGATCGAGCCGTGCCTCGTCCTCGCGCAGGCGCGCAGTCATTGCCGGCTGATCATGGGGGGACAGCGTGGAGGCGATAAACGCGAGATCGGCATCGGTCAGGCGCTGCAGCGTCGACACGGTCTGTGCCCTCCTGCCGCTGTTGTTCCCGCGGCGGCGATGTTTCGCCCCAGTTTCTGCTGCCGGGGCGGTCCTTCCTCCGTGAACCCATTCGTGACACACGCCGGGCAGGTCTCGGCTAGAATTCACTCACCAGAAGGGGGGACTGCCGTGAGTGACCTGCAGCAGTACATCGTCGAGGAGTGGGCCGAAGAATATCGAGAAGGACGCCTGCACCGCCGGGAGTTCCTGCGGCGAACGGTCCTGCTGGCCGACGGCGTGGCGCTGGCCGCGCCGGTCCTGCAGCGATTGGGCGTCGCCGCCTCGGATATCGAGATCGCGGATGCTGCATCGGCACATCCGCCCGCGGTCGCTCAGGCGTCGGCCGTGACCGTTGCTCCCAACGATCCGGCGATCGACACCGCCGGCATGGTGTCGTTTCCCTCCGGCGCCGTCGGGGTCCAGGCTTACCTTGCGAAGCCGAAAACGTCGGCGCCGGTCCCCGGCGTGATCGTCATCCATGAGAACCGCGGCCTGCTGGAACATTTCAAAGACATCTGCCGCCGGTTCGCGAAACTCGGCTACGCGGCCCTCGCCGTCGACCTGGCATCGCAAGAAGGCGGCACGGCGAAGTTCAGCGATGCGGCGGAAGTCACGGCCGTTCTCGGGCGCACCCCGCCGGAGCAGATGGTCGCGATGCTCAACGCCGGCGTGCGCTTCCTCCAGGCACAGCCCCAGGTCCGCCGGGAGCGCATCGGCGCGATGGGCTTCTGCTTTGGCGGCGGCATGACGTGGCGGCTGGCCACGCAGAACGAGGAGCTGAAGGCCGCAGCGCCATTCTACGGGCCCAACCCTCCACTGGGGGACGTTGCAAAGATCAAGGCGGCCGTCCTTGCCGTGTATGGGGCTCTCGACCAGCGCATCAACGCCGGGATCCCCGCGGTGCGCGACGCCATGAGCAACGCGCGCGTCGTGCACGAGATCGTCATCTACCCGAACGCCGGCCACGCGTTCTTCAACGACACCGGCGCCAGCTACAACGCCACGGCGGCGAAGGAGGCGTGGACGAAGACGTTGGGATGGTTTGACAATTACCTGAAGAAATGACCTCAGCGCATCCGGCGCACCGTACTGCCGACGACCAGTCCGGCGGCGATCAGGACGAGGTTCTTGATCACGAACTCACCCGTCACGGACAGCAGCAGGGGATTGCCGTGCTGAAAAGCGAGGTCGGGACGCACGAGCAGGACCAGGAACGTCCCGGCCATCTGCAGCCAGAACAGAAACAGGACCAGCCGGAGCGCTACCCCCGCGAGCAGCCCAAGCCCAACGGCGACTTCCCATCCTCCGAGGAAGGGAACGAACCACGCCGGATCGACCCAATACACGGTGTGGGCCACCAGATCGCCCACTGGACTGCGGCCGATGATCTTCAGAACGCCGAACCAGACAAAGACGAGTCCGAGAGCGATGCGCAGGACGGTGATGCCGTGCTCCCGCATCGTGAAGATCATCGCGTTGTCAATACGGCGCCAGATCGCCCTCACCGTCACCATCAGAGATCCTCAGTTATGAATAGCGGCAGCCTCTCAGGCGCGGGCGCGCACCACCAGCGAGGTCCCGGCAAACAGGATGATCGAGGACAGCACGATCGCGCCGCCGGCGGCCAAGTTCAGGTAGAAGGAGGCCGTCATTCCCACCAGCACCGCGATGAGCGAGGCCAGCATGGCGATCCAGACCGTGCTGCGGAAGCTGCGCGCCAGCCGCAGCGCGGTGACCGCCGGGATGACGATGAGCGCACTGGTGAGCAGGATGCCGACGACCCGCATCGCCACCACCACGGTCACGGCAACCAGCAGCGTGAGCATGAAGTTGAGGGCGTCAACCGGCACCCCCTGCACGCGGGCGCCTTCTTCATCGAACGTGATCGCAAACAGCTCCTTGTAGAAGAGGCCGACCGCGGCCAGCACCACGACCCCCAGCCCCAGAATCAGCCACAGATCGCGCGGCTGCACGGCCGTGATGGTCCCAAACAGGTAACCGAAGAGATCGACGTTGAACCCGCCGGCGAGCCCGATGATCACCACGGCGACGGCGAGACCGCCGGAGAGGAAGATGGCCAGCGCCGCTTCCCCAAACAGGCGGCCGGACACGCGCAGGCGATCGACGCCGACGGCTCCGGCGACCGCGACGGCCAGCGCGCCGAGGACGGGATGCACGCCCAGGAGCAGCCCCAGGGCGACTCCGGCCAGGGCCACGTGCGCAAGCGTGTCGGCGATCAGGCTGAGCCGGCGCAGCACGAGGAACGTGCCGATGGTCGGCGCGATGGTGCCGATCATCAGCCCCGCGAGCAGCGCCCGCTGCATGAACGAGTACTGCAGGATCTCGGGCATCAGTGACGGTGCGCGACGACCAGCGACGCGGCCCGGTACATCTGGGCAAGGGCGCCGGTGCGGATGGCGTCCTCCGGGCTCCCGTGGAAGACCAGGCTGCGGTTGAGGCAGGCCAGCTGCGTCACCTCCTCGGCGACGACGCTGATGTCGTGCGAGACCAGCACGAGGGTCTTGCCGGCGTCCCGGTTCAGCGTCCTCAGCAGGGCGTAGAACTGCTCCTGCGCATCGAGGTCCACGCCGACGGTGGGTTCATCGAGCAGCAGGAGATCCGGATCGTGCACCAGCGCCCGGGCGATGAAGACCCGCTGCTGCTGGCCCGCGGAGAGGCGTCCGACCAGGCGGTCGCGATACGCATCCATGCCGACGGTGCCCAGCGCCCGCAGCGCCGCGGCGCGGTCCTCTCCGTCGAACCGGCGCCCCACCCCCGCCCGGCCGGAGCGCCCGCTGAGCACGATTTCGAAGACGCTGGCCGGGAAGCGGGTCTCGAACGCGACGGCTTTCTGGCTCACGTATCCGACGCGCGCCCAGTCGTGGAACTCACGCAGGTCGGTCCCGAATAACCGCACGTGGCCGCAGGACGGCCGCAGCAACCCCAGCATCACCCGCAGCAGCGTCGTCTTCCCCGATCCGTTGGGACCGATCAGGCCAAGGAAGTCTCCACGGCGGACCTGCAGGCTGACGTGGTCGAGCACGCGCTCCGCCCCGTAGTCGACGCAGACATGCTCGACCTCTGCGACGACCGGACGGTCAGCGACAGTCGAGACCGGCTGCGAGCGCTCGACGGTTTTCATCCATCACCGTGAAGTAGTTCTGGCCTTGACGCTGCTCCTGGGCGGTCAACC
Organism: bacterium; assembly: GCA_044869795.1. Taxonomy (GTDB): domain Bacteria; phylum Sysuimicrobiota; class Sysuimicrobiia; order Sysuimicrobiales; family Kaftiobacteriaceae; genus DASXUC01. Next base: position 33,209 of record JBIOXT010000298.1, read on the forward strand.
CTTCCACCGGATTGAGGACTGCGGTGCGCGCCCCGACTTCCCGTGCGATCACCTCCGCGACCCGCGGACTCACCAGCGTCTCGAAATAGATGACCGGTACGCCGGCCCTGCGGGCCTCCTGCACGATCGTCTTCAGTCGGGCCGCCGAGGGCTCGGCCTCGGGCGACAGGCCGCTGATCGAAATCTGCGTCAACCCGTAGCGGCGCGCCAGATAGCCGAACGCCGCGTGCGTCGTGATGAAGACGCGGCGTGCGCAGTTGGCCAGCGTTGCCGCGAACCTCCTATGCAGGGCATCGAGATCGGCCCGCAGCCGCTCGCCGTTGGTCGCGTAGACCGCCCGGCCGTCAGGATCTGCGCGATTCAACCCCTCGAGGATCCGCTCGACCTGCCGGGCCGCCAGCACCGGATCGAGCCAGACGTGAGGGTCCTTGCCCACCAACGGGAGCCCGGCGGACGTGTTGACCCTAACGGTATCCGCCGGGACCGCAGGGAGCAGTTTCTCCAGCCATGGTTCGAATCCCGCCCCGTTGTAGATGATCAGGCGGGTCCGTGTCAGACTCGCGACCTCTTTGGGCGTCGGCTCAAAGTCATGAGGCTCGACGCCGGTCGGCACCAAGCTGCGCACGATGACCCGCTCGCCGCCGACGCGGCTGGCGAACTCATACAGGGGATAGAATGTCGCGGCTACCGTCAGGTTGGCCGGCGGTTCCGCGCGCGGAAGGCATCCGCCGGCAAGGCAGACACACAGCACCACGGTGGGGAGCAGACGTGACGTCGTTGACATGTGCCGCAACTACCGAGTATGGGGCGCAAGCGGCGGATCTGTAAAGCCTCAATCGGTTTTGTGACCCTTGCGTTTGCCGCGATCGGGGCGGTCCCGCTCCTTGTTGTTGTCTTTGGGGCGCTGCTGGCGCGTCTCCTGTGACAGCGGCCGGTAGCTGACCTGCACGATAGGCCGGCCGCTGACGATCTCGCCTTCGGGGCCCTCCCAATCGAGGATCGGAACGTCTTTCAGCACTCTGGACATGAACGCCGCCCAGATCTTCGCCGGCACGGTGCCGCCCACGACCTGCACCATCGGCGAGTTGTCGTCATTGCCGACCCAGACGGCCGTGACAAGCTGCGGCACAAAGCCGATGAACCAGGCGTTGCGATAGTCGTCGGTGGTCCCCGTCTTCCCCGCCGCCGGCCGGCCGATCGCCGCGCCGCGGCCGGTGCCGCGGAGGATCACGCCTTTGAGCAGGTCGATCATCTGCGAGGCGACGCCGGGCTGGAGACCCACCTGGCGCGACGGCCGGTTCTCTTCGAGGACCTTGCCCGATGCATCGATCACGCGCACGATCGCGACCGGCTGGGCGTGCACGCCGACCGCGGCGAGGGTCCCGAACGCCGACGCCATCTCCAGCGGCGTCACGTCGGACGTCCCAAGCGCCAGGGAGAGATTCGGTGCCAGCGGGCTCGTGATGCCCATACGGTGTGCGACCTCGATCACGCGGTCCGGACCCAGCTCGGCGAGGGTCTTGATGGCCGGCACGTTGATCGAGTGCTCCAACGCATACCGAAGCGTCACGGCACCGCGGTAGCGCCGGTCGTAGTTCTTCGGCCGCCAGGGAGTCCCGCCGGCCCCGCCGTAGGTGACCGGGGTATCGTAGAGGATTTTCGTGGGACGCCATCCCTGTTCCACCGCGGTGGCATACACGAAGGCCTTGAACGCCGAACCGGCCTGGCGCTTCGCCTGCCACGCCCGGTCGAACTGGCTCTTCGCGTAGTCGTAGCCTCCGATCATCGCCCGGATGTATCCGGTCTGCGGCTCGATGGCCACCAGCGCCCCCTGCGATACCCTCAACCCCCGCGCGCCGTCGATCCCCTCGCGCACGGTGCGATCGGCCGCGATCTGCATCGACAGGTCCAAGGTGGTGTAGATGCGCAGCCCGCTGCGGTACAAGACGTCCTCGCCGTAGCGATCGATCAGGTACGGCAGGAGGTAGGCGACGAAGTACGGCGCCCGCACAGCCGTGAGCCCGGCATTGTGCTCCCGCCGCAGCTCGATGGGCGCCTCCATCGCGGCGTGGGCATCGGCGGGAGCGACCCATCCGAGATTCGCCATGCGCTTGAGCACGATGCGCTGCCGCGCTTTCGCTCCTTCGGCGTTGTGGTACGGAGAGTACAGCGACGGGGCGCGGATGACGCCGGCGAGGAGCGCCCCTTCGGGGAGGGTGAGCTCGCGCGCCCCCTTCCCGAAGTACACCTGGGCAGCCATCTCCACGCCGTAGGCGCCCTGCCCGAAGTAGACCTCGTTGAGGTACCGTTCGAGAATTTCGTCTTTCGAGAGCCGCCGCTCGATCTCGATGGCGAGCACGATTTCCGCGATCTTGCGGCCGACCGTGCGGTCCGGAGTCAGAAACAGGGTCCGCGCCAACTGCTGCGTGATCGTGCTGCCTCCTTCGGCGATCCGGCCCGCCCGCAGGTTGCTGAGGATGGCCCGACCGATCGCCCGCAGATCGATGCCGGCGTGGCGGTAGAAGCGGTTATCCTCGACCGCCAGCACGGCCCGCCGCACCACCAGCGGGATCTGGCGCAGCGGCACCGGTTCCCGGTTCTCCTTGTACAGGCTGGCCACGACCTCGCCGCTGGCGGCGTAGATGCGCGTCGCCTGCTCCGGAGGGGCGTAAATCCGATCGACGTCGGCGAGGTGGCGTGCAAAGGCGATGCCGATGATGGCCAGCCCGGCGGTCACCACGGCCGCCGCGGTGAGCACGACCTTGGGACCGCTCCGCAGCAGCTGGGAACGCGTGCGCGACGGGAACCGCATGCTTTGCCTTTTCCCACAAATGTCCCGATCGCCGCCGACGGCGCCGGGCATCGGAGCCGGTCGTGAGCGACACATGACGTCCGGCGCTTTCCATCGGACGGGATCGTAGAGACGCCGCGCGGGGTTTCTGCCCGTCCGCCCGAGGGGTAACGCTGCTTACAGGACGCAATGCCAACGCGAAAGGAGGACGCAACGATGCGCTATCTGTTGGTCGCACTGACGCTCGCGCTGCTCGTGGTTCCAAGCTTCGGGCAGGAAACGCAGGTGCAGTCTACCGCCGGGGCGACCGCGATCTTCTATGCGGGAGTGCCGTTCGAAGGCGGCTCGGCGATCGTCGCGAGCAGTCTCGACGCACAGGTGACGGAAGACCTCGGGATCCAGGACGCCGCGTACGTCACCCTGATCGTACGCTCGGCGAGTTTTGTGTTCATGATCGACCAGGTCGCGGCTCCCGGCCAGACGGCCGGCCAGACCACCGTGCATCTCAACGGCGCGACCCGGACCTTAGCCGAGGTGGGCGCCGAGCTCGTGGCGGCCATGAACGGCCAGACCAATCTGCTGGTGTTCACCAACGGCGGGCCGCGTGACATGGGCGTCGCCGTCGCCGTGATCAACGTCAGTCACGTCAAAGCCTCAACCCCGCTGCCGGTGGCGGGCTCGACCCATGTCACCGTGATCGCGCACGGACAGCTCCAGTCGTTCACGATCGTGTCGGCGGGAACGACCCTCGCCACGATCTCGGTGAGCGCGGATGAAGATACGATGATCGTGCTGGCGATGCCGTCGGACACCGATACGCTGCTGAACGTGCTCGGGTTGATCGGCGTCGGATCGATCGCACCGTAACGGTTGGACGGCTGCAGGACAGGGGACGGCCGCTGCCGTCCCCTGTCCTTGTTCGTCTGTTCGCCGTTCGCTGTTCGCCGTTCGCGGCTCAGTCCGGCAACAGCAGCAGTTTTCCCATGGCCTGCCGGCTCTGCAGGTAGCGATGTGCG
>JBIOXT010000299.1:0-5238 GCA_044869795.1 bacterium
CCGGCCGGCATCATGGTGCTGCTCAAGCATGCCGGCGTCGATCCGGCCGGGTTAGAGGCGGTCGTGATCGGCCGGAGTTTGATCGTCGGCAAGCCGGTCGCGGTTCTGCTCCTGCTGGCCAACGCGACGGTGACCTGGTGTCACACCCGCACCCGCGACCTGGCCGCGCACACTCGCCGGGCAGATATCCTTGTCGCGGCCGCGGGCCGGCCGGGCTTGGTCAGCGGTGACATGGTCAAGCCCGGGGCCGTGCTGATCGACGTCGGCATCACCCGGGTCGAGGGTAAGCTGAAAGGGGACGTCGACTTCGCGTCCGCGTCCCGGGTCGCCGCCTGGATCACCCCGGTTCCCGGCGGCGTCGGTCCGATGACGATCGCCATGCTCCTGAAGAACACCGTGCAGGCCGCCGCCGGTCTGCTGCGTGTTCCCCAGACAATCTGAGTGCGCGCAGAGCCGATGACGTACGAGGAATCGCTCGCTTTCATCGACAGTCTGCTCAGCCGGGACGGCGCGCCGGTCATCGGGTACGAGGAACGGCGGCTGCGGCGCATGGAGGACCTCCTCGCCCGGATGGGTGATCCGCACCGCCAACTGCGGTCCATCCTAGTGGCCGGTACGAAAGGGAAAGGGTCGACCGCCGTCATGCTTTCGTCCATTTTGGAAGCAGCCGGCCGCAGCGTAGGCTTGTACACGAAGCCTCACCTTGTGGAGTACCGCGAGAGGATGCGCGTCGATGGCCACCTCATCGCGCCCGATGCCCTGGCAGACCACGCCACCCGGATCCGGCCTCACGTCGAGGCCATGCGCACCGGCGCGCTCGGCCCGCCGACATACTTCGAGGTCTCGGTGGCCCTGGCGTTCGCGTACTTTCTTGCGCAGGCCGTCGATGTCGCCATCATGGAGGTCGGGCTGGGCGGTCGGCTCGACGCGACCAACGTCGCGGATCCGATTCTCTCGGTGATCACTCCGGTGAGTTTCGACCATATGGAAGTCCTGGGTCAGACGCTGGAATCGATCACCCGGGAGAAGGCCGGGATCATCCGCCCGCGGGGAAACGTCGTCAGCGCCCCGCAGGCTCCGGAAGCGCTGGCGGAAATCATCGACATCTGCACGGTTCAGCAGGCCTCGCTCGTTGTCGCGGATGAGGTCATGCAGTGGCAGTCACTGAGCACCACGGTGCATGACCAGACATTCCGGTTACGCGGTCCGGCCCGCGATTACGGGGACCTTGCGCTGCCGCTGGTGGGCGAGCATCAGTTGACCAATGCGGCGACCGCGGTCGCGGCGGCGGAGGTTCTGTCGGCTCATGGGTTTCCGTTTGTCAGAGGCGCGGTCCGTGAAGGTTTTGCCTCGCTGCGCTGGCCGGCAAGGGTGGAAGTGATCCGGGAGCGGCCGGCCGTGGTCTTGGATGTTGCTCACAACCCCGCCTCGATCGGCGCCCTGCGGCATGCGCTGGACGCGCTCTTTCCGGGGCGTCGGTTCCTCCTGGTCATCGCCATGGTGGCCACGCACGACCACCGGGCGTCGATGCGCCTGATCGCCCCGTTGGCCGACACCATCATCGCCACCACTCCGCAGCACATCCGGCCCCTGCCGGCGGCGACCCTCGCTGAGGAGGCGGCCCGCTATGCCCCTCACGTTGAGGTCATCGCCGACCGTTTCGCCGCGGTCGACCGTGCCCTGGCTCTGGCCGGGCCCGATGACGTTGTGGTCGTTGCGGGGTCGTTCTTTCTCGTGGGCGACGTGCGGGAGCGCCTCCTCGAATCCACCCGATCTCCCCAATCTTCCCGATCTCCAAGCCATGCCTGAGAAGAAATTACCGCCCATCAAAAGGAGTCTCCCTGTTGTGAAGTTTGTAGATTGGGTAGATTGTGTAGATTGGGAAGATTGAGGATTCCACGTGTGGGTTGATGTAATCGTCGAGGACATCCTGGCGTCGCGGCCGGAGGTCCGCTACGTGATCAACGACGCCAAGAGCCCTTCGGGTCCGATCCATGTCGGCTCCCTGCGGGGCGTCGTCCTGCACGACTGCGTCCTGCGGGGACTGCGGGACAAGGGACGCGAAGCCACCTTCCTGTACGGGTTCGATGACTACGACCCGATGGACGCGCGTCCTTCGACCGTCCCCGCCGAGTTCGACCGGTACCTGGGACTCCCGCTGTCAGAGATCCCCTCGCCCGATGGCGGCGCCCAGAGCTATGCTCAGTTCTTCGGGGAGAACTTTGCACAGGTCTGGCGGAAGGTCGGGGCCGGGCCTGAGATCTACTGGACCAGCGAGATGTACAAATCGGGCCGCTTCAATGAGGCCATCCGCATCGCCCTTGACCGCGCCGAGGATCTGATCCGCATCGACCGAGAGATCAGCGGGAGCCAGAAAGCCGAACGCCATCCCGTGCAGCCGCTCTGCGAGCACTGTGGACGGATCGGGACGACCGTGGTCTCCGGATGGGACGGCACGCTCGTCTCCTATGAGTGCCGCGTCGACAAGGTGGCGTGGGCGCGCGGCTGCGGCCACCGCGGACAGCGCTCCCCGTTCGACGGAGGCAGCAAGCTGCAGTACAAAGCGGAGTGGGCCGCGAAGTGGCGGATCCTCGGGGTGTCCATCGAGGGCGCCGGCAAGGACCACATGACCAAGGGCGGCAGCCACGACGTCGCCAGCGCGATGGTCGAGCGCGTCTTCGCGTACCCGGCGCCCTATCCGATTCCGTATGAATGGTTCCTTGTCGGCGGCCGCAAGATGAGCACGAGCAAGGGACTGGGCGTGCCGGCGGCCGAGCTGGTGGCGATCCTGCGCTCTGATTTGGCGCGGTTCCTGATGGTCCGGCCCCACTACCGCCAGCAGATCAACTTCGATCCCGGCGGCGAGACGATCCCGACGCTCTATGACGACTATGATCGGGCGGCCGCGGCGTATTTCGGAGCGGCGGAGGCATCGTCGGCGGCGGAGGCCGATACGATCCGGGACTACGCGCGGACCTTCTACTTCTCACGCACCGCCGGTGAACAACCGTCCTGCCACCGGATGCGCTTCTCGAAGGTGGCCTACCTGATCCAGATGCCGAAAGTCGACCTGCTCGACGCGGCGGCTGCGGACAAGGGGGCTCCGCTGACGAGCCCCGACCGCGAGGAGCTTCAGGCACGTGCCGCCGATGCCCGCCGGTGGCTGCAGACCTATGCCCCGGACACGTACCGGTTCAACATCCAACCGGGCCTGCCGGTGGTGAACCTGTCCGAGCGCCAGCGGCAGTTTCTCGATCGACTCGCAGCGTCGGTGGCCGATGGGGCAATGGATGGAGACGCCCTGCAGACGACGATTCACGCGCTGAAGAATGAGATGGGCCTGCCGCCGAAGGAGGCCTTCAGCGCGATCTATCTTGCGTTCCTCGGCAAAGACTCCGGACCGCAGGCCGGCTGGCTGCTGGCTTCGCTGGATCGCGGCTTCGTCGTCGCCCGGCTTCGCGAAGCGGCCGGCATCGAGGCCCCAGGCCCCAGGCCCTAGGCCCTCCGTGCCAACGATGAGCGACGACGAAGTCCTGGTCCTCGTCTTCACCCGCCTCGAAGATCGCCACCTCGAGCAGATTCGGGCGGTCGATCCCCGTGTACGGGTCTTTCGTGGCACCGATCCGCATGAGGCCCGCGCCCTTGCCCCGCGCGCCGGCGTGATGGTCGGGTGGAGCATTCCCCCCGACGTCCTCGCCGAAGCCCACCGGCTGCGCTGGGTCCACTCCAGCGGAGCGGGGGTGGAGCGGCTGCTCGTCCCGCCGATTCTGAACGGCGACGTGATGCTCACCGACAGCAGCGGCATCCATGCCGCCATGGTGGAACATGTCTTTGGCGTGATGCTGGCCTTTGCCCGCAAGCTGCACCTCGCGCTGCGCTTCCAGCTGGCACACCGGTTCGAACACTCGGCGGTGGCCGGCGACGAGCTGCGGGGCAAGACGCTGGGGATTCTCGGGCTGGGGGCGATCGGCCGCGACATCGCGCGCGTGGCGCCCGCCTTCGAGATGCGCGTGATCGGCACCAGACGCCGCCCCGGACCCATCGACGGTGTGGACCGGGTGCTCCCCCCGGAGGGACTGCACGACGTCCTGCGGGAGGCGGACTACGTCGTGATCGCCATGCCCCTGACACCGTCCACCCGCGGGTTGATCGGCGTGCCGGAGTTCGAATCGATGAAACGCTCGGCCGTGCTCATCAACATCGCCCGCGGGGCGATCATCGACGAGGCCGCACTGGTCGACGCACTACGGCAGGGCCGCATCGCCGGCGCGGGGTTGGACGTGTTCGCGCAGGAGCCGCTGCCTGCCGACAGCCCGTTCTACGACCTGCCCAACGTGATCATCACCCCCCACGTGGCGGGCAGCTCGCCGCGGTACTTCGATCGCATGACAGCACTGTTGTGTGAAAATCTCCGCCGGCTCCTCGATGGGCGCCCGCTGCTCAACGTTGTCGATAAGGAACTCGGTTACTAGAGTGGAAGAGGAGATTACACCCGGAGGTGACGCAGGTGAACCCCTTTCCTCCTGAACGGATCCGCAACGTGGCCGTCGTCGGCCACGGCAGCACCGGCAAGACGTCTCTGGTCGAGGCGATGCTGTTCGTGGCCAAGGCAACCGACCGGCTGGGCAAGGTCGATGACGGCACCTCGACCACGGATTTCGATCCGGAAGAGCAGCGCCGTAAACACACGATCAACGCCGCGCTGGCGCCGCTGGAGTGGAAGGACACGAAGGTCAACCTGATCGACGCCCCCGGGTATCCCGACTTCGTCGGTGAGGTCGCCGGCGCGCTGCGCGTCGCAGACGGCGCCATCGTCGTCGTCGATGCCGTGGCGGGCGTGCAGGTCCAGACCGAGGTTGCGTGGGAGTATGCCGACCGCGGCGGGATCAGCCGGCTGGTGGTGGTCAACCGCCTCGATCGCGAGAACGCCAGTTTCGACGCGGCGCTGGACTCCCTGCGCAGCCGCTTTGGCAACAAGGTGGCGCCCCTGCAGATTCCCATCGGCTCCGAGGTGGCATTCGGCGGGGTGGTCGATCTGCTGGAGATGAAAGCCTATACGTTCGCCGGCGGCCAGGCCGCAGTGTCAGAGATCCCCGCCGAATTGAGCACAGCCGCTCAGTCCGCGCGTGAGCGGTTGATCGAGGCGGCGGCGGAGACCGACGATGCGCTGGTCGAGAAGTATCTGGAGACGGGGGAACTCACCCAGGAGGAACTGACGCGGGGCCTCCACGCCGGGGT
>JBIOXT010000300.1:0-3462 GCA_044869795.1 bacterium
TGGGATAACAATCCCGCTCGTCAAGATTCTGGCTCGATCAGTCCGTAGTCCCCGGACGCACGTTTGTAGAGCACGTTGACCTCCTGCGACTGGGTGCTCCGGAAGACAAAGAAGTCGTGCCCCAGCAACTCCATCTGGATGGCCGCTTCCTCGGGGCTCATCGGTTTCATCGCAAACCGCTTCGTCCGCACGATGCGGGGTCCGTCGGGGGCGGTGCGGCCGCGCAGCCCCGCTTCCGCCGACGCTGCCAGGCGGTCTTTCCGGCGAGACTCGTCGAGGCGGCGCTTCTCGATGAGTTTGCTGCGAAACTTCTCGATCTGTTTGCGCAGTTTTTCAAAGACACCGTCGATGGACGCGTACATGTCCGCCGAGGCATGCTTGCCGCGCAGGACCATCCCGTCGCCCCACACCGTGACCTCCACCACCTGCGCCTTGCCGATGCCGTCCATGCGCGCAACACTGAGGACCACCTGGGCGTCCTGGACGTGATCGAAGTAGCGTACGATCCGGCCGACCTTCTCCTCGGCGTACTCTTTCAGTGACGGCGTCACGACGATGTGCTTGCCCTGCACGATGACGTTGAGCGGCTGAGGCGGAATCTTGCGAGATCGTGCCACAATAGTACCTCCGCGGAATTCCGTTGGCCTTACCTTATCCCATTATCCCCTTATCCCTGTTATCCCGTCCTTCGCCTAGAAGGCCCAGGTCCTGGGCATCAACAGCATCTCCGCCGTCCGGATTGCGTATCGGTCGGTCATGCCCGCCAGAAAATCCCCCACAATCCGAGCCTCCGGCTCGCCAGCGGCGGTCAAGGCACGGTATTCGGATGGGACGTCGTCGGGGTGGTCCAGAAAGTACGCGTACAATTCTTTGACCAGCCGCTGCGCCTTGCGCACCTCCGTCCGCGCCGGGGTCCCGTGGTACACGTGCTGGGCGAGAAATTCCGTCAGCAGGTTGAGCGCGCCGCGGATTGGATCGGACAGCGTGACGAGGTCGCGGTCCGCGCTGGCCGAGACGAGGTCGGCGACCATCGCGCCGATCCACGCCTCCCTGGACCGGCCCAGCACAGAGCGCACCTGCGCCGGCACGTCGCGCTCAGTGATCAGTCCGGCGCGCACGGCATCGTCTGTATCGTGGTGAACGTAGGCGATCCGGTCCGCCAGCCGCGCCACCTGCCCCTCCAGCGATGAGGGCAATCCCTCGCCGTCCTCGGTTGCGGCCGGAAGATCACGCAGCCCTTTCGAGTGGGTGGCGATCCCGTCTCGGACCTCCCAGGTCAAATTGAGGCCCCGCATTTCGCTGCCATCGGACCGCCGGCGGATCTCCAGATGCTCGACGACGCGCAGACTCTGCTCGTAGTGCCTGAAACCTCCAACCGGCCGCATGACCTCGTCGAGCGCGTCCTCCCCGGCATGGCCGAACGGCGGATGCCCGAGGTCGTGGGCCAAGACGATGGCCTCGGTGAGATCCTCGTTGAGCCTGAGGACCCGCGCCGCCGTGCGCGCGACCTGTGCGACTTCCAGCGTGTGGGTCAGCCGAGTGCGGTAGTGGTCCCCTTCCGGGGCCAGGAAGACCTGGGTCTTGTGTTTCAGCCGGCGGAACGCCTTGCTGTGGATGACGCGATCGCGATCCCGCTGGAAGCAGGTCCGCAATTCGTCCTCCGCTTCCCACAGATCACGGCCCCGAGACTCGGCGGCGCGGACCGCCCGAGGGCTCAGCCACTCTCCCTCGCGGCGCTCGATTTCCTCTCGAGGCGTGGACACGAGCTACCGTGCCTCGTTCGAGGCTCGGATGTCAGACATCTCTGGTCGTGGCCATCTTCTCCTTCAGCCGCGCCTGCGCCGCCGCGAGCCGGGCGATCGGGACGCGGAACGGCGAGCAGGACACGTAGTCCAGACCGATCTGATGGCAGAATTCGACGGAACTGGGATCGCCGCCGTGCTCGCCGCAGATCCCGACCTCCAGGTCCGGACGGGCTTTCTTGCCGAGATCTGAGCCGATCTGCATCATCCGGCCCACACCCTCGCGGTCGAGGACCTGGAACGGATCGTCGCGCAGAATCCCCTTTTGGAGATAGACGTGGAGGAACTTCCCTTGGGCGTCGTCGCGCGAGAAGCCGAAGATGGTCTGCGTCAGGTCGTTGGTTCCGTAGGAGAAGAACTCCGCCATCTCCGCGATCTCATCGGCGACCAGGCAGGCCCGCGGGATCTCGATCATCGTGCCGAACATGTAGCGCACCGGGACGCCCGCCGACGCCACGACTTCCTTGGCGATCCGCTCCAGCTGCTCTTTGACCAGGCGCAGCTCGTTGGGGATCCCGATCAGCGGAATCATGATCTCGGGGATCACGGCGATGCCCTCATCCCTGGCCAGCTCCACCGCCGCGCCCAGGATCGCACGCACCTGCATCTCGTTGATCTCCGGGTAGAGGATCCCGAGCCGGCAGCCCCGCAGCCCCAGCATCGGGTTGAACTCCCGCAGCGCCTGGACCCGGCGCAGGACGGCTTCCTTCTGGGCCAGCGCCTCGCCGTCACCGCGGACCCGCAGTTCGGTGACTTCCACCAGCAGCTCTTCAAACTTCGGCAAGAACTCGTGCAGCGGCGGATCGAGCAGGCGGATGATGACCGGCCGGCTGCCCATCTCGCGGAACAACCCTTTGAAGTCCTCTTTTTGGAAGCCCAGCAACCGGTCCAGCGCCGCGCGGCGCTCCTCTTCGGTGGCCGCCATGATCATCTGCCGCATGATCGGCAGCCGCTCCTCTTCCATGAACATGTGCTCGGTGCGGCACAACCCGATCCCCTCGGCGCCGAATTCGCGGGCCTTGCGGGCATCGCGCGGGTAGTCGGCGTTCGCGCGGACCCCCAGCGTGCGAACCTCATCGGCCCAGCGCAGGAGCTCTTCGATGTCTTCATTGAGGGTCGGCTCGATCACGGGGACCCGGCCGGAGATCACCTCGCCCGTGGAGCCGTCGATCGTGATGACCTCGCCGGCCCGCACCACCGCGCTGTCGACCTGAAAGGCGCCGGCGCCTTCATCGATCTGCACGGTCTCCGCCCCGACCACGGCGGGCTTGCCCATCCCGCGGGCCACGATCGCGGCGTGGCTGGTCATGCCGCCCCGGCTGGTCAGCACCCCCCGCGCGGCCACGAGGCCATGGATGTCGTCGGGATTGGTCTCCGGTCGGACGAGAATGACCGGCCGCTCCGCCGCCTGGCGTTCGGCTTCGTCGGAGTCAAAGACGACGGCGCCCGACGCCGCTCCCGGACTGGCTGCCAGACCGGTCGCGATGACCTGCTTGCGTGCGGCGGGATCGAGGCGCGGATGCAGCAGCTGATCCAGCGACGCCGGATCGACCCGCAGCAGGGCCTCGTCCTTCGTGATCAGGCCCTCGCGGACCATGTCCACGGCGATCTTCACCGCGGCGCCGGCCGTCCGCTTCCCCGCCCGGGTCTGCAGCAGAAA
>JBIOXT010000301.1:0-7122 GCA_044869795.1 bacterium
GATGTCCGCCGCGACCTGGTCATAGGCGCTCGATGGATCGCTGCGGGGAGATTGCCACATCGCTAACTTGCAGCCGGATTGCAGCGGGTTGGGTGGTCAGAGGGAGTCAACCTACCCCTGCTGCACCATCAGACACCTTGGAATACGTCGGAGATCTCACCAAGACCGACGAGAGGCGGGGGCTTTTAACCCGGGCGTGGGAGAGAAGATGTTGTTCAGACGCGACTTCCTCAGACGAGGCATCGCCGCGGCGCTCTGGGCTGCAGGTGCTGCACGGCTGGAACGGCTGGCCGCGAGCCTTCCGGTTGTGGAGGCAGGTCTCACTTCCCAGCGCGCACTTCGGCGCCTCGCCGCGAATCTGACCGGCCGTCTCGTCGTCTCCTCCAGCCGGGCGTACCCCGCAGCGCGGAGGCTGTTCAACACCCGCTTCGACGGCGTCCTTCCACTCGCCGTCGCCTACTGTGCGCACAGCCGGGACGTCCAGACCTGCCTGCGGTGGGCACAAGAGGAACGTGTACCGATCGCGGCGCGCAACGGCGGGCACAGTGCCGCCGGGTATTCGACGACGCGCGGCCTGATGATCGACGTGTCGCGCATGAACACCATCGCGGCCGATGCGCAGGCTCGTCGGGCGAGGATCGGCGCGGGCGCGGTCCTGGGAGAGATCTACCCCGCGCTCGTACAGCGAGGGCTCACGGTGCCGGGCGGGACGTGTCCCGGTGTTGGGATCAGCGGACTCACGCTCGGCGGGGGCGTCGGCTACCTCACCAACCTCCTGGGAACGACCTCCGACAACCTGCTGAGTCTCGACATCGTCACCGCCGATGGCCGGCTGCTCCACTGCGACGAACGCCTGCACCCTGAGCTCTTCTGGGCATCGCGTGGCGGGGGCGGCGGCAACTTCGGCATTGTCACGGCACTGACGCTGCGCGCGCATCAGGTCCATCGGGCGACGTATGCCACCTTCGAGTGGGACCTGCGGGACGCACCCGGCGTCATCGATGCCTGGCAGCGCTGGGCGCCGGAGGCGGGCGACAGACTGACCTCCACATGTGAGGCAAGCACGGCTGGAGGACCGCCGCCGGCCCGGCCGCCCGTCCTCACGGTGTCTCTACAATTTGACGGTCCAGAGCACGATCTCGAGCAAACCCTCGCGCCGTTCCTCGCCGCGTCGGGCGCGCGTCCCCGGCGGCGGATCGTCCGGGACGCGCCGTACGCTGAGGTCATTTCGTTCTGGCTCGCCCGCGAGGCTCCGGCGTCGCGGCGGGCGACGGTCAAGAACAAGACCGCCTTCCTGAGGCGGCCGCTGCCGGCCGACGGGATCAGGGCCCTCATCCGCGCACTCGAGGCGAGACAGGCGAATGAACGGCTGACGGCGGGGGGCGGGTTCTGGATGCAGGCCCTCGGCGGCCGGTACGCGCGCGTGGGGCAGGGTGCGACCGCTTACGTCCACCGCGACGCGCGAGTGCTGGTCCAGTACCTCACAACGTGGGCACCGGCCGACCCCACACATATCGTGCAGGAGAACTTCCGCTGGATCGATACGCTCTACGCCGCGATGCGGCCGTTCGGGTCCGGCGAAGCCTATCAGAACTTCATGGATCCCGACCTACCGGCCTGGCCGCGCGCGTACTATGGCGACAACCTGGACCGACTGGTTCGCATCAAGCGTGAGGCCGATCCAGCCAACGTCTTCCGGTTCGCCCAGGGTATCCCGGCAAGAACGTAGCGCGCGTCGGTTTGGGTTCTCTTCAGCTGCCTTCTCGTCGGCCTTTCAGAATCCGCACGACCCCGAGTATTGTGGTCCAATTCCGCGTTGTCACGGGCACACCGAACAGCCTGTCGATCTTGCCAAGATAGCCGATCGTTTTCATGTGACGCCGGTACTCTCCGAAGGCAAATCGGTCTCTCATCCCGATAACTCGCACCAACCACTGCCCCCCTGGCGGAAGCGTGATCGGGATGGAAGCCCGGACGCGGCCGGGCTTCGTCAGGACACTTACGAATCGGACGATGTCAGGGCCTGCCGGCTTGGTTCCAAACGGATGCTCCATCTCCAGGCGGACCAGATCACGGCCCTCGCAGAGCGCAACTTCCGCTTCGAATGGGAGCCTCCGGAGCAATTCGGCACGGAACTTCGCTCGAGATCCAGGTTTCCAAACGACAAACGTGCCTGCAGCCCCGACATTGACGACATCATAGGCGCTGAGTTCGCTTGCCAGGATGCTCGGGCGAAACGTCCTGTACCCGCCGACATTGACACCTCTGAGGAAAACGACGAGGGCCATACCGGGATTATAGGGAAAAACTCCAAGGAGCACATACTTCATTCCTGGAGGTTGAGCCGTGCGGATACTTGTGGTCATCGCTGTCTTGGGACTTCTCTGTGCCGCCCTGATCGCCCCGGCCGCTGCCCAGCAATTTCCCAACGTCGCGTCCCTCAGACCGTTCTCGCCGGAAGCGAATTTCATGTCCTTGCCGGGCTACCTTCGCTGGCTCGTCTTTCAGCAGACGGGCCAATGGATCACCTATGCTGAAGCGGCGAGGGTTGTGAGGGAACAAACCGGGCGCTAGGCCTGAAACCCGGTTCGCATCATCTGGTCGATTCGCCGCGCCCCGGGGAATAAGGCCGCGGCGCAGAGCATCGTGATCGCTCCCGTGGCGGCGATCGCGTACGGGGCTCCGATCAGTGCGGCGATGCTGCCAACCGCGAGGCCGCCGAGTTGGTTTAATCCCAACGTCGACGCGTAGAGCCCCAGCACGCGGCCGCGCATCGCGTCGTTCGCCACGAGCGGCAACACCGTGTAGATACCGACGTCGTATGTCGTGCCCATCACGTGGATCGCTGCGACCATGGCGAATGAGAGCGGGATCCAGCGGGTGAGGCCGAACCCGACGATGCAGAGGCCAAACGCGACCGCGGCGGCGGCCATGCCGCGCGCCTTCGTGTCCGGGTCGCCCCGAAGTGCCGCGGCGATTGAGGCCACGAGCTGCCCCACGCCGGCGGTGGCCAAGAGCAGCCCGAAACCAAAACCGCCGATCCGAAGCACGTCTCGGGCCATGACCGGCAGCATCGAGAGATACGCGAACCCGAACCCCTCGATGGCGATGCTCAGCAGCAGGAGGTGGCGCAGGGAAACCGCCTGCCGCACGTAGCGCAGACCCTCCCGGACGGCGGTCACAAACGGCTCGCCGGATCGCGCCCGCCGGGCTGGGGGCGACAGGCGGGCGATGCACACCGCGCCGGCCCCCGATACGAACGCGGCTACCAGGAAGTTGTGACCCGCTCCAAGCACGCTGAGCAGGGTACCGCCGAGCAGCGCGCTGGTGATCTGCATCGCGCTGCTGCCGAGGAAGCGGAATGCGCTGGCGTTGAGGAGGCGGGTCGCGCCTACGATGTCGTAGAGCAAGCCGGCCATGGCAGGACGCTCCAGCGCGCCGAACAGTCCACTCAGCGCCATGAAGCCCAGCAGGTGCCACAGGGCGATCCCGCCGGTCAGCACGAGGGCGGCCATGATGACGGCGACCAGCGCACTCATCGCCAGCGAGACGAACACGAGGGTGCGACGGTCCAGGCGGTCCGCGAGCGCGCCGCCGGGGATCGCCAGGATGACCTGGGCCAGGCCCCGGATTCCAACAGATGCCCCCACCCAAAACGGCGAGTTCGTCAGCTGGAGGACCAGCCAGCCCTGCGCCAGCGACTGCAGGATCCACGCCATCCAGGACAGCAGGGATGCCGACAAGACCCAGGCGAAGCCGGGGACCCCAAACGCCGCGGAGAAGCGGCCGCCGGCGGCGGTGCTCATTAAGTGGCATGATATCATATCACCATTCGCGGTCAATCGAGGGGGCGAGGCGATGCCGAAAGGCGTAGTGCGATCGGAGCAAGTCTGGGACCCCAGCCGGGTCCAGCATCCAGGGCACGCCTACCAGCAGCCGTTCGTGCAGGCGACCCGCGCAACAGGGTCGACCTTGCTGTTCATCTCCGGCCAGGTCGCCCTCGACCACGACGGCAATCTCATCGGCGCGAACGACGTCGGGGCGCAGACGCGGCAGGCGCTCACCAACCTGCGGGCGCTGCTCGAGGCTGCCGGTGCGACCATTGCCGACGTCGCCAAGCTCACCGTTTATGTCCGCGACATGCGCGAGTTTGCTCGGGTCCAGGAGGTGCGGGCGGAGTTCTGGCGCGGCATCGACCTGCCGGCGAGCACCGCGCTCGAGGTCTCGCGGCTCGTCCGCGAGGAATTCCTGGTCGAAATCGAGGCTTACGCGGTGATCGGCTGAGCGGGAGATTCGTGGACGACAGGGTCCGCGCTTACGCCGACCTGCTCGTGGACTACTGCCTCAAGGTCCAGCCGCGCTGGCAGGTGCTTGTCCGCGCCACCCCACTGGCGCGGCCGCTCGTCGAAGAGCTCGTCCGCGCGATCGCCCGCCGGGGTGCGTATCCGCTGGTCCGTCTGGAGGACGAAGAGACGGCGCTAGCGTGGGCGCTGGAAGCACCAGACTCCCTTGCCGGCGAGATGGCCCCGATCGAGCGGTACGTGGACGATCACATCGACGGCGAGATCTTCATCCGGGCTCCGGCGAACACACGCGCCGAGTCACTCTTGCCTCCGGCACGGCGTACGCTGCTGCGGCAGGCGCAGCGTCCGGTGCAGGCGCGCCGGCAGTCTGCGCGGGTCCCCTGGATCACCTGCGTGTACCCGACCGAAGCGTACGCGCAAGACGCAGGGATGGCGTTGAGCGAGTACGCGGCATTCGTCTTCGACGCGTGCCTGATCGATTGGGCCGCAGAGGGGCGCCGCATGCGGCCGATCGCCGACCGGTTCGACCGGGCGGACGAGGTCCGCATCACGGCCGAGGGCACCGACCTGCGCCTGCGGCTGGGCGACCGGCACGGCTGGGTCGGCGAGGGGTACGGCAACATGCCGGGAGGCGAGGTCTTCTACAGCCCGATCGAGGACTCTGCGACCGGCGTCATCGCGTTCGGCGAGTACCCGGCCATCTGGGCCGGCGAGGAGGTCGAGGGGATCAGGCTGGTCTTCGACAGCGGACGTGTCGTCGAGGCGTCCGCCCGCAGGGGCGAAGCGCTGCTGCAGCAGACACTTGAGACCGACGCCGGCGCGCGGGTCCTCGGCGAGATGGGCCTGGGCTGCAACCCGCGCATCCAGCGCCACACGCGCAACACCCTGTTCGACGAGAAGATGGCGGGCACCATGCACCTCGCCGTGGGCAGCGGCTTCCCGTCGATCGGCGGCCGCAACGTGAGCAGCATCCACTGGGATATGGTCAAAGACCTCAGGCGCGGCGGGCGGATCTTCTGCGATGGGGAGGTCGTGCAGGAGAACGGCCGGTGGGTGTTCTAAGCGGTCAGGCCCAATGCCGCGCCACCGCGTCGCGGATCCGGCGCAGTCCTTCGGCAATGACGCGTTCGCTCGCGGCAAACGACAGCCTGATGAACCCTTCACCGCCGGGACCGAAGGCCCGTCCGGGATAGGTCGCCACGCCGCTCTCGTTGAGCAGGACCTCGGCCATGGCCGTGCTCGGAACCCCCAGTGACGCCACCTGCGGAAACGCGTAGAACGCGCCCTGCGGTTTGAGGCACCGGAACCCGGGGATCTCGTTCAATCCGGCGACCATGAGATCACGGCGGCGGCGGAACGCGGCCACCATGGCGTCGACGTCATCCTGCGAGCCGCGCAGCGCCTCGATGCCTGCCGGCTGGATGAACGTGGCCGTTGCGCTGAGCGTGCTCAGGATGAGCCGGCCGACTTGCCGCGCGAGCGGAACAGCCATCACGCCGTAGCCGAGCCGCCAGCCCGTCATCGCGTAGGTTTTGGAGAACCCGTCGACGATGACGGTGCGCTCGGCCATCCCGCTGACGGAAGCGATGCTCGGCGCATCCCCGTCGTAGACGATGCGGCTGTAGATCTCATCGGAGAGCACGACGATGTCGTGCTCCTCACAGACGCGGGCCACGCCCTCGAGGACAGGCATCGGCAGCACGCCGCCGGTCGGGTTCGACGGAGAGTTCAGCACGATCATCCGCGTGCGCGGGGTCACCAGGGCCCGCAGTCGATCGACATCGAAGGCGAACCCGCTCTCGATGGTGACCTGCAGCGGGACCGGCGTGGCCCCGACGAACCTGATCAGCGATTCGTAGATGGGATAGGACGGATCGGGGTAGATGACCTCGTCGCCGTCCTCGCACAGCGCGAGCAGCGCGAAGTAGATCATCGGCTTTGCCCCGGGGACGATCACGACCTGCTCCGGGGACACGGGGATGTTTCGCGTCTTGGCGACCTCGTTCGCCACCGCCTCACGCAGGGCCGGCAGCCCGGCCGTGGGCGCGTAGTGCGTGTCCCCGGCGCGGAGCCGCTCTGCCGCGGCGCGGACGACGTGACGCGGTGAGGCGAAGTCGGGCTCGCCCGCGTGGAGCGCCAGCACCTCCTGCCCGGCGGCGCGACGCCGCGCGACCTGCGTGAGGACGGCGTCGAACCCTTCCGCGCCGAGCCGCTGCAGGCGGGTCGCAAATCGCACCGATGCTCCTCCGCGCCGCCCTAGAAGTACTCGCGCGTGCGCGCGTGCTGCACGTACGCCGACACGTTGGCCAGCGCGATCAGGTCGGGCCAGAGCCGATCGTCGAGGAGCGCTTCGAGGCTGCGCAGCGAGGCAATCTGCCGCTCCAGCGCGCGGATGAGGTGGTCGTAGGGCTCCACTTCGGCACGGGCCGCGGCGAGCTCCGCCTCCAGCGACTGCCGATAGGCCTCGGCGATGTCCTGGAACTGCTCGAGGGCCGCGCGCAGCTCGGCGATCTGCGGATCTTTCTTGCGCTTGCCGGGCGACACGTCCATCGTCACGTCACGGCCGACCGCGGCCGCTCGCCGCGCAGCACGCGGGCCGCCTCCTCGGCGGCCCGCTGGCGGACGTCCACGATCGCCTCATCCGACAGCCAGGCCACGTGCGGGGTCGGCCACACCGTCGGCAGACCCGCGACGCCGTCCAGCGGGGGCGGCTCCTGCGCGAAGACGTCGAGTCCCGCGCCGGCAATGCGGCCGGATCGCAGCGCCGCTTCAAGCGCGGCCTCATCGAGCACGTCCCCCCTGCTGCAGTTCACAACGA
>JBIOXT010000302.1:0-10150 GCA_044869795.1 bacterium
ATCGTCGTCTGCGTCGCGCTGGCGGGGTTGGCGGCGTTCCTGTGGCATCCCGCGGCGATCACGTCGATTTCCGAGATGTATCCGTCCAGCCGCGGCTACGGGCTGGCCATCCACGAGTTGGGAGCCAACCTCGGCGACACCTTGATGCCGCTGCTGACCGGACTGCTGCTCGGCTACCTCACCTGGCGGCGGGTGATCGACGTCAGCATCAGTGCCGGCGCGCTGATCGCCGTGTTCATGCTGCGCATCATCGCCAAGGTGCGCCGCCGGAGCGCCGCGTCGTCGTCGGCGGGAGCGCCCGGCGGCGGGTACCTCGCAGGTCTGCGGCTGCTGCTCCGGAACGGCAGCCTGATGCTGCTGGCGCTGGTCTCGGGCATCCGCTCGTTCAGCCAGCAAGGGCTGCAGAGCTTCCTGCCGCTGTACCTCATCAATCAGCTCAAGTTCTCGGCGGCGGTTGTGGGAGTGTACATCTTTGTCGTCCAGCTCTCGGGGATGGTGGCGACGCCGATCGCCGGTACGCTGTCCGACCGCATCGGCCCGAAGCGGGTGGCGACGGTGGGGATGCTCTCCACGAGCCTGGCGGTCATCGGCTTCGCGCTGATCGATCTGGGGTCCGCGTTCGTCGTCGCCCTGGCGCTGGTGGGATTCTTCTTGTATTCGATGCGGCCGGCGATCTTTCGCTGGGCCATCGGCGTCGTGCCCCGGCAGTACGAGGGCACGACGGTCGGCGCCTTGTTCACCACGCAGGCGGCGTTTTCAACGTTGATGCCCCTGATCGGCGGATGGGTCGCCGACCGCTACGGGTTGATCTACGTCTTCTACATCATTGCCGGCGCGTTGGTGCTGGCGAATCTCACGACGCTGGCGGTGCGCGATCTCCGACGCCCTGCGCCCCAGGTCGTGGAACCGGAAAGCGCATGAGCACGCCGCCGATTCACCGTGTTGGCGTGGTTGGGTTGGGGCGGATGGGCCTGCCGATGGCGCGCCACCTGATCCTGTCCGGGTTTGCAGTCGATGGGTTCGACGTCGATGCGGAACGCCGGCGCGCTCTTCTCGAGGCTGGAGGTGCAGGGGCCGATTCTGTTTCCGACCTTGCTGCCGGCGCCGACGTGGTGCTGGTGATGGTGGCCGATGACGGCCAGGTGCTCGACGTCTGCCTGGGATCTCAGGGCATCGTCGCGCACGCGAAGCCCGGGACGGTGCTCGTCATCTCGAGCACCGTCAAGCCGGCCACCTGCCGGGACCTGGCCGCCGAGGCGGCCGCGCGGGGCATCGACGTCCTCGACGCGCCGGTGGCCAGGGGGCAGCGCGCCGCCGAGGAGGGCACTCTCACCGTGTTTGTCGGCGGCGACGCGGCGGTTGTGGAGCGATGCCGCCCGGTCTTTGCGGCATTCGCCCGCGACATCGAGCACGTCGGTGATGCCGTGGGCTCGGGCCAGGTCGCCAAACTCGCAAACAACCTGATCCTCTGGGCCGGCGTCGTGGCCGTCCATGAGGCGCTCTCGCTGGCCGAGCGCCTGGGCGTTGCGCCGGCTCGCGCGCGCGCGGCGTTGATGCACGGCAGCGCGGAGGGTTATGTCCTGCGCGAGCTCCATGTCATCAACCTGACCTGGCCGCAGAAAGATCTCGAGCAGGCTTTGGACGTCGCCGCCGCGGCCGGGAGGGAATTGCCGCTGACGAAGCACGTCGGCGCGCTGATCCGTTCGCTGACGCGGGAAGAGTTGAGACGGATTACGAGCTCGGAGAAGCCGGATGCCCAGTCCTGAATACGGCTCAGATATCATCGTCGATCTCATGAAGGCCTACGGCATCGAATACGCCGCGCTCAATCCCGGCGCGACCTTCCGCGGGCTCCATGACTCGATCGTCAACTACGGCGGGAACACGATGCCGCAGATCATCCTCTGCAACCATGAGGAGATCGCCGTCGCGGTCGCGCAGGGCTATGCGAAGGCGAAGGGACGGCCGATGGCGGCGATCGTCCACGACGTGGTCGGTCTCCTGCACGCGGCGATGGCCGTGTACACGGCCTGGCTCGACCGCACGCCGCTGCTGCTGATGGGCGGAACCGGGCCGATGGCCCCGGAAGCCCGGCGGCCGTGGATCGACTGGATCCACACCGCGCTGGTGCAGGGCAATGCGGTGCGCGATTACGTGAAGTGGGATGATCAGCCCGCCAGCCTCGAGGGCATCGTCGAGTCGTTCATCCGTGGGTACCGCATCGCAGTGACCGAGCCGCAGGGACCTGTCTACCTATGCTGGGATGCCGCGCTGCAGGAGCAGCGTCTGGACGCGCCGGTCCGGATCCCCGATGTCCACCGCTATGCGCCGCCCACGCCGACCCAGGCGGATCCGGCCGCCCTGAGGACCGCCGCGCAGTGGCTGGTTGAAGCGACACATCCGGTCATCCTCGCCGATTATGTCGGCCGGAATCCGCGGTCGGTGCCATGGCTGATCCGGCTGGCGGAGAGTCTTGCCATCCCGGTGATCGACATCGGCAGCCGGCTGAGTTTCCCCAACACGCATCCGCTCGACCTGACCGGCGCCGAGGACGAAGTGTTCCCCGATGCCGACTTGATCCTGGCCCTCGACGTCGTGGATCTGGAAAAGGCGACCGCTACCGTTGACCGCACGACCCGGCTTCCCCGGTCGCGGCTGCGCGCCGATGCCCGGATCGTCTCGATCTCGTTCAACGACTTCATGGTCCGCAGCTGGGCGCAGGAGTGGGGACGCCTGCAGCCGATCGATCTCGCGATTGCCGCAGATACGTCCCTCGCCCTTCCGGCGCTGGCCGACCTGTGCGAGCATGCGGTGGAACACGATGACGCCTTGCGCGTCCGCGTCGAGCGATGGCAGGCGGTGTTGGCGAAGAAGCACAGCGAACTGCGCGGGCGGTGGCGCGAGCGAGCCGAGCGCTCGCTGGGGGAGCGCCCGATCGCACTGGCGGCGTTGGGAGCGGTATTGGGCGAGGTCATCAAGGATGAAGACTGGGTGCTTGTGAACCGGGATCTGCGCGACTGGACGCGCCGGTTGTGGGAGTGGACGACGACGGTACCGTACATCGGCGCGCACATGGGCGGCGGTGTCGGCTACGGGATCGGGCACTCGATGGGCGCCGCCCTGGCGTTAGGCCAGAAGCATCTGTGCATCGACATCCAGCCCGACGGTGACCTGCTCTACACTCCCAGCGCGCTGTGGACCGCCGCGCATCACCACATCCCGCTGCTGATCGTGATGTACAACAACCGCTCCTACTACAATGACGAAGAGCACCAGATCCTGTTGGCCAAGGCGCGGAACCGGCCCGTCGAGAACGCCCACATCGGCCAGGCGATGACGGACCCGCCGGTCGATTTTGCCGGCATGGCGAAATCGTTCGGCCTCCAGGCATGGGGGCCGATCGAGGATCCTGCCGACCTGCGCCCGGCACTGGAGCGCGCGATGCACTACGTGCTGCGCGAACGTTTGCCGGCGCTGGTGGACGTGGTTACGCAGGTGCGCTAGAGTGGAAAGACGATGCGCATCGAGCAGATCGACATCCGCCAGGCCACAGACGCCCAGATCGCGGCGCTGAACGCGCTGATGAACGAGAACCGGCTGGAGCGCCTTCCCGATGATCCGCCCGTCACGCTGGACGAAGACACCCGGCGCTATCGCAACATCCCCCCGGTGATCACCGTCGCCCAGTGGCTGGCGTGGGATGACGGCGCGCTGGTCGGCGAGGGCCATACCGAGGTCCTGGAAACAGCGGAGAACAAGCACCTGATCGAGTTCTCGATCTTCGTCACTCCGCGCTGGCGGCGGCAGGGCATCGCCACCAAACTCCTGGGCGGCATCGCCGGTCATGCCGAGCGCGCACACCGTCCGCTGCTGATGAGTTTCACGTTCGGCAATGTGCCTGCCGGCGAAGCCTTCATGAAGCGGCTGGGGGCGCAGGTGGGGTTGGAGACCCATACGAACCAGCTCGACCTGCGCGACCTGGACCGATCGCTGCTCCCCATCTGGCAACGTCGCGCGCAGGAACGGGCCAGCGGGTTTGATCTCCTGATCTGGGAGAACAGCTACCCGGAAGGGGATCTCGAACAGCTGGTCGCGGTCTGGGAGTCGATGAACCGCGCGCCGCGCGGGACCCTGCAGATCGAAGATTTCCACTGGACCGTGGAGAACATCCGCGACTTTGAGCGGTCCGACCGCAAGCGCGGGAACGAAGTGTGGGCCATCGTCGTGCGGGAACGCGCCACCGGCAACCTGGCCGGGTTCACTGAGACGGCCTGGCATCCCAACCGACCCGAGATCGTCCAGCAGCGCGGGACCGGCGTACTGCCGCGGTATCAGAACCTTGGGCTCGGCCGATGGATGAAGGCGGCGATGCTCGAGAAGATCCTCCGTGAGCGGCCGGCGGCGAAGCGCGTGCGCACCGGCAATGCGGATGACAACGCCCCGATGCTCAAGATCAACCAGGAGCTCGGATTCAGGCCGTTCATCTCACACGCCATCTGGCAGATCGAGCTTCCGCAGGTCCAGCAGTACCTAGCGCTTCAGCTTTCCTCCGCGGGCAGTTAGCCACTTTCCCACGTCCGGACGCTGCGCCGCCAGCCAGGTGATCACGCCGGGCTCCGCCGTGATCCGTTTCACCGCGGCGAGACCGTCGGTCTCTCTGCCCATCAGCGCAAACGCCGCATAGATCCCCAGCGCCGAGCCGCGCACGAACACCAGCCGTGACTCGTCGGTGACCTTCATCGTGTCCCTCAGCATCGTCGTATAGATGGCGACGAACGGCCGCACGAGTTGGGGAAATTGGCGCGTGCAGTCGGTGAACTTCGCGTTCCCGTAGCAGGCAGCCAGCGGCATCCGCGACGGCGAGCAGGCGTAGCAGAGATCCTTGTAGTAGGCGAAGGAGTCATCGCCGAGCTCGAGCAGGCGCCGCCCTGCCAGCGTGCGGACCTCGAAGCCGCCGGCGTTCCCCGCGGCGTAGCGCAGGATCCGGCGGAACGCCGGCTGCAGCTGGTAGACGAAGATGTCGAAGCAGCAGTGGGCCCCGCCCGAATACGTCTGGATGATGAGTTCAGGCTGGCCGTCGCCGGTGAGATCGACGCAGGCCGTCTGCACCTCGCCGTTGCTCTCCACTCGAGCGACGACCTTGGCCCGCTCGATTGCGATCCGTCGGAGGGCAGCGGCACCAGCGCCTGAAATGGACGTGATGAGCCGGTATCCTCCGCACGATGTCGGCGCGGCCGCCTGAGCCTGGTCCAGATAGGACCCGCCTGTGGCGAGGATGAAGATTACCGCGAGCAGCAGCAGTCGAGTCACTTCGGCTTTCCATCAGTTCAATTTCGCGTGTGTGTTTCCTACCGAAGGAGATCCCGATGCTGTCCACACGATTCACCGAACTGGTTGCACCGCTCCAATCCAGCAGGCCGGCATGGGTGCGCTGGCGCAGCCCCGGTTGGCCGCGGCGGTGTCCAACGCCGGCCGCCGAGATTATCTCGGAGATGGTCGGCGAGGCCGAGACCTTACTTCGCCGATGGGTCACAGGCCCTTCGGAGAGGATGGAGAACATCCCGCCGCATGAGTCATAGTCGGTCCAAAGCTGCCCCGAGGGTTTCTTTGGGGCGGAAGCGTAGTTAGACTCCGAGGCCGGCCACCAGCGCTCATTCCCTCGATTTCCGGCGATTTCTACCGGCTGTTCCTCTACCTTGTCGATCCCTTCCCCGGCCATCCTGGACCGCATGTAAAGGGGGAGTGACGGATGCCGGACGGTTCGAACCTCATCATCGGCCAGAACAACACAGGGGACACAGGGACGACACGGCTCGAGCGTCTTGGTACCACAGCCAAGGTTGCGCTCGACGTGATCAACGACGGGGCGGAGGCCGGCATTCAGGTCAGCGGGACCCCCGGCATACGCAGTTCCTCCACGACCGGCAACGGTGTGCGAGCCGTGTCAACTTCAGGGATAGGCCTCTCGGCCGGCTCCACTTCGGGGACCGGTGTCGAATCGATCTCGACCAGCGGCATTGGCGTTTTGGGTCGTTCCAACGGCGCGGCAGACGGCGTGCGCGGGCGATCCGTAACGGGAATCGGAGTCAACGGTGCTGGTTACACCGGAGTGTCCGGAACATGCACCGGAGGGCCGGGGACAGGCGTGTTCGGGTCATCCAATGCCGGACTGGGCATGGAGGCCAGATCGATCGACAGCGACGGCGCCTGGGGTATCTCCACGCGCGGCGCGGGCGTCTATGCCGAGTCGATCTACTACATCGGCGTTGAAGGGTATGCGCCTTTGAAAGGTGGCGTCCGCGGCGGGTCTCAGGACGGACCGGGGGTGTTGGGCGACTCGGACCGCGGCCCGGGGGTCTACGGGATCAGCCGCGGCGGCGTGGGTACCGGCATCTACGGGACCGGGTTGTCCGCCGGGGTTCGCGGAGAGTCATCCAGTATCGGTGTTCAGGGGAATTCGAGGGACTTCACCGGCGTGGCCGGCAACGGCCCGGCGTTTGGAACGACGGGTACCTCGCCAGCAGGGATTGGCGTGAATGGGTCGTCGACAAGCGGGCAGGGTGTCCGAGGACTATCAACGACCAACAGCGGCGTGCGCGGGGACTCCCTCCGCGGATTTGGAGTCGATGCAGTTTCTACCTTCAACCATGGAGTCCAGGGGGTTACGCAGGCCAGTCGGACCACGTCGCCGGGAATCACCGTTGCCGGGGTCAACGGTGTTTCCATGATCGACCAGTTCGGGGTGCGTGGGATCTCGCTGGGATCACGCGTGTTCAGGGTGGGCGGAGCGATAGGCATTGTGGGGGCCGGTGTGGCCGCCGATTCCATCAACGGGACCGCTCTCCTCGCGCGGATCACCGGCGGCCCCAAAGGCACCGGTCTGGCGGGCGCGTTCATCGGTGAGGTCGTCATCGACGGCAACTTCACTGTTTTCACGGGCGCAAAGTCCGCGGCCGTGCCCCACCCGGACGGTTCGCACCGGAGACTCTACAGTCTCGAGAGCCCGGAGAGTTTCTTCGAAGACTTCGGACGCGCACGCCTTAGGAGAGGAAAGGCTACCGTTCGACTGGATCGGGAGTTCGCCGCCCTGGTGCGCCGCGAAGACTACTACGTGTTCGTGACCCCAGAAGGACCAACGTCGGGTCTGTACGTCAGTCGCAAGACCCGCAACGGGTTCGAGGTCCGCGAGCAAGGAGAAGGCAGAGGCTCGCTCGGCTTCTGTTACCGTGTCGTCGCGCGCCGCAAAGATATCGCGGGGCGACGGCTGGAAAAAGTACCGGTCCCGCGATTCGATGGACCCGAGGTGTCTAGCCGCGAGGTCCGCACGCTGAAAGCCGGCAGACCGGCAAAGCCGTCTCCGCGGCTGGAACCCGCTGAGCCGTTGGAGGGGCCAGAAGTCGCACGGTTGCCGCGACGTCGCGGGCAGAGGGGCCCTGCTCTGCGCACCCGCCAGGCTCGCCGGCCGGGCCGGAAGGCGCGCCGGAAGCGGTGAAGGGTGCCTGCGCTGTGGCCGCCGCGGCTACGGCTTCGGCGTCGGCCTCCCGCGCAGGTCTATGCGCACCAGACTCGGCTCATGGTCGGAAGCCTGGTCTGGGAACTCCGAGTTCACGTGGATCACGTCATAGATGAACGGGAAGTTCGCAAACAGGTTGTCGCTGAACACGATCTGGTCCAGCACCTGGGAGTTGCCGTCGAACACGTACGAGTAGCGCTCGTTCTGCGGCAGCGACTCGATGATCGTGTGGAGCGTCCCGGTGCCCTTGAGGATCGTCAGCGGCGGCGAGAACTCGAAGTCGTTGAGGTCACCGAGCACGATGACGTTCGCGTCGTGGTCGGCATCGAGGAGATCGTCGACGAAGTGCCGCACGACCGTCGCCTGGGCTTTGCGCTGCACCTCTGACGACAGCACCGGCGGCTGGAACCGGCCGAAGAGCGGGTTGTCCCCGCCCTTCGAGTTCCAGTGGTTGGCGATGATGAAGATCTTCTTGCCGCGCGCCCGGAACTCGCCGGCCAGCGGCTTGCGCGATGAATTCCAGGCCGTGTTGCCCGGATCGATCCGGCCCGGGCTGATCGAGAGCTGCGGACCCGACGGCCTGCGCACGACCAGGGTGGCGGTTACCGCATCGCCGCCCGGCCGGTCGATGAACTCGACGCCGCGGTCGGTCCGGAAGAGGAAGCCCTGGCGGATGTTGCCGCCCGGCTCGCCGCCGTCCTGGTCGTCGAGGGGATCGATCTGGCGGTACTGGTAGTCCGGGCCGCCGACGGTCTTGATCGCCGCGATCAGCATGTTCCAGGTCACCGAGGCATCGGTGGTGATCGTGTTCGTTGCGCCGTCGTTGTCCTGGATCTCTTCGATCGCCAGGACATCCGGAGCGCGCAGGTTGTTGACGATGTAGCCGGCGTGGCGGAGGAAGACGGCTTCGCCGTCGAGCGGATCGAGGTTCTCGACGTTGTACGTCCCCACGACGATCTCGTGGTCGGTGGGCAGGCGTCCCACTTCCCGGGTGAGCCCGCCATCGACGGCCGTCAGGGGCGCCGTAATCAGCAGTTTGAAGTTACCGAAGCTGTAGTCCATCACGCCGACGACTGCCGTGCTGAAGCCATCGCCGACCTTGACGATTGGCGTCGGCAGGAGCACGTCGTCGAGGATGACTCGCTCGGGGTTGATATCCGTGGCCCGGATCACGATGCCCCCGCGCGCCGTGCGGACACCGGCACCCGCACCACTGTCGGCCAGGACCGCGATCTCGCCGAAGGCATTCCGCGGTCCAACCGCGACCGCGCTGTTGATCTGGACGCGCATGCCTTCCAGGCTCTCATAGAAGTCGATCCCGTCGTTCGCGGGGTCAAAGATGCCGCCGGTTTCGACGTTGCCCCCCGCGTCATCCTCGATCACCATCGTCGGGGGGGTTCGGCCTCCCGCGCCGATCACGGTCGGAGCCGGCAGCGGGTTGCCGGCGGACAGAAGGACGGGAATGGGTGACGTCAGCTCGGTTGTCGTCAGGTTCGGCTGACTGCTGCCGCCGGGCCGGAACTCGGCGACGGTCCCTTTCACCCGCACCGAATCTCCCACCGACACCAGCGCCGCGGCTAGGCTGCCGAAGACGAAGATCCCTTCAGAGGTCGCATCGTTGCTGTCGGGCGTCGGATCCTGGATCCAGAAACCGTTGGACGCCTTGACGGTGACGATGCCCTCCGTGGTCACCGACTGGCCGGCCATCGGCGAGATGTGGGCCGCGCCCTGGATGTCGTGGATCTCAACCAGCACTTCGGTGACGAACGCGAACACGTAGTTCGCAAGCATGTTGTCGGGCGGATCGAGGGCGTCCTGATCCGAAACTTGACTGGCGTACACTGTTACCGTGCAGATCTCGCCGTTGGTAAAGTCGGCGTCGGGGTTCAAGATGAACGACTGCGGGCCGCCGCTTTGCGTCGCGGTGTGCGCTCCACTCGAGCCGCAGGAGATCGAGTACCAGGCCCCGCTGACATTGACGGGCTCGCTGAAATTGATCGTAATGTTCGCGTTTGTGGCGACATTCGTGGCGCCGTTGCCGGGGTTGGTACTCGACACCGACGGCGCGCTTTCCGGGGCGCAGAAGTGGACCGTCGACAGCCGATTGCGCGGCGACGGACCACCGACGGAGAAATCAGCATTATTGTTGTCGGTCTCGTTGCAGCCTCCGTCTCCGCGGAGCGCCGCCGTGGTGTTGCTGAGGGTCGGGGCCGCCCCCGCTCCCTCAAAGAAATTTGCACTGCCATATCCGACGAGGTCGATGATCCGAGCGAGCTGGGCAGCCGAACAGGGGGTCGATCCTCCGTTGCAGCCTAACCCACTGGTCCCGGTGACGAGCACGACCTTGCCGTCGCTTCCCGACATGCTGATCGGCGTAGGGTCGGTTATGTCTCCAGGCACTGGGGTCGTGCCGCCGGCTCCTTGTGCCTCCCGGATGAGCACGTACTGGCCGGGGGCAATGAAACCCGACAGTTCCGTGACCGAGCTGCTGGTAGCGCCGAAGAGGCCGGTGCCGGCCGCGCTGGCATACTGCACCGACATCCCGGTGAGATCGACCAGCGTGGAGCCGCGGTTAAACACCTCGATGAAGTCATGCTGGTAGGTGGCGCCGCTGTTCCCGCCGCCGCCGTAGACCTG
>JBIOXT010000303.1:0-5346 GCA_044869795.1 bacterium
TGGAGAAATACCTTCGGTAGTCGACCAGGAAGTTAGAGTCTGAGTCGAGGATCGAGCGCGTCGCGCAGGCCGTCCCCGAGCAGGTTGAAGCCCACGACGGTCAGCAGGATCGCGATCCCCGGGAACGTCGCCGCCCAGGGGGCATCGCGCAGGAACTCCCGCGTACCCGCCAGCATCGCGCCCCACTCCGGGGTCGGCGCCTGGGCGCCGAGGCCGAGGAACGAGAGCCCGGCCGCCTCCAGCACCGCCGAGCCCACGCCGAGCGTCGTCTGGACGATGATCGGTGCGAGGATGTTGGGAAGGATGTGCCGGCCGATGACGCGCTGGTGGCTGGCGCCCAGCGCCCGCGCCGCCTCGACGTAATCCTCCTGCCGGATCCGCAGCACCGACCCCCGCGCGATGCGCGCAAAAATCGGAATGTTGATGACCCCGATCGCCAGCATCGCGTTGTTGAGGCCGGGTCCCCGGACGCCAACGATGAAGATCGCCAGCAGCGTGGCCGGGAACGCGAGCATGATGTCCATCACCCGCATCGTGACGCTGTCGGTCCACCGTCCGTAGAAACCCGCCAGCAGCCCCAGCGCGGTCCCCACAGCGAGCGCCAGTCCTACCGAAACGAGGCCCACGGTCAGGGACACGCGGCCGCCGTAGATGATCCGCGTGAGCAGATCTCGTCCCAGATCATCCGTGCCGAGCAGATGCTGGCGGGAGGGCGGCCGCAGCCGGTCGGCGAGGTCCTGGATGAACGGATTGGCCGGCGCGATCAGGGGGGCCAGCACGGCCGCCGCGGTGAGCAGCGCGACGATGACCAGGCCCAGCATCGCCCCGCGGTTGCGGCGCAGCCTCCGCCACGCGTCGGCGTAGAAACCCACAGCCGCGCGCGCCGGACGGGGTGGTACGAGGCTGGCGACCTGCTCACCCATACCGGATCCGCGGGTCGAGGTAGGCGTACGACAGATCGACCATCAGATTCACGACGACGAAGACCACCGCGATGGCCAGGACCGCGCCCTGGACGATGGGATAGTCGCGGGCAAAGATCGCATCGACGACCAGCCGGCCCACGCCCGGCCATGCGAAGATCGTTTCGGTGAGGATAGCCCCGCCCAGGAGCGCCCCGACGTTGAGCCCGATGACCGTGATGACGGGGATGAACGCGTTCTGCAGCGCGTGGCGGGTCACCACCTGGGCTTCCCGCACGCCCTTGGCGCGCGCGGTGCGGACGTAGTCCTGACGCAGCACTTCCAGGAGGCTGCTGCGGGTCATGCGGGCGATGATCGCCAGCGGCACCGTGGACAGCGTCAGGGCGGGGAGGACGAGATGCTGCAGGGCGTTGCCCAGCGCCGCCCAGTTCCGCGCGAGGATGGCATCGACGACATAGAGGTTGGTGATGCGGGTCAACTCGATCGTATAGTCGAGCCGGCCGGAGATCGGCAGCACATTCAGGTACGCGGCGAAGAGCAAGATCAGCATGATGCCCAGCCAGAAGATCGGCATCGAGAACCCGAATAACGCGGCGAACATGCTGGCGCCATCAAACCACGAGTTCTGATGCGTGGCGGCGAGGATGCCCGTGAGGATGCCGACGCTGGATGCGATCAACATCGCGGCCGCCGTAAGCTCGATCGTCGCCGGGAACCGGTTCGCCAGCAGCACGGTGACGCGCTCGTTGTTCTGGATCGACCGGCCCAGATCGCCCCGCAGCACCCGGCCCATGTACTTTGCGAACTGCACCGCCAGCGGATCATCGAGCTCCAGCTCGGCGCGGAACTTTTCCACCGCCGCAGGCGTGGCATGCTCCCCGAGGGCCATCAACACGGGGTCGCCGGGCGTGAGGTGCGAGATCGCGAAGACCGTCAGCAGGACGCCGAAGAAGACGGGGACGAGTTCCAGCAGCCGCCGGCCCAGGTAGCGCAGCATTTTGCTCTATGCTAGCACGTGAAAAAGACCGGGGGACCGATGTCCCCCGGTCTGCGGACTCCCGCCCAACACGTCGCTTACTTCAACCAGACTCGGTGCAGCCAAAAGATCTGCAGCGGATGCAGTGAGAAGTTCTCCACATCCTTGCGGTAGGCGGCGACGCGCGCTCCATACACCAGCGGTGCCCACGGGGCATCGCGGAAGATCAGCTCCTGCGCCTGCTCGTAGAGTTTGGTCCGGCTGTTCTGGTCGGCCACCTGCTGCGCCCTGATCAACAGCCGGTGGACCGAATCGCTGCGATAGAAGGCGATGTTCGATGCCTTCCCGACCGTGGTGTTGTCTTTGTCCAGGAGCACGTAGAGGAAGTTATCCGGGTCCCCGTTGTCGCCGATCCATCCCAGGATCGCCATCGGATGGTCCCCGCTGCGGGTCCGGCTGAGGTACGTGCCCCACTCGAACGTCAGGAGCCTGGCGCGGATCCCGGCCTGCGCCAGCTGCTGCTGCAGCGCTTCGGCGATCCGCTGCGGCTGGGTCAGGTACGGCCGCGCCCGGTTGGGCCAGTACAGTTCGGTGTCGATCCCGTTGGGGAAGCCCGCTTCGGCCAGCAGCTGCTTGGCCTTGGCGACGTCGTATGGATATCCCGGGACCTTCTTGTTGAAGCCCCAGATCGTCGGCGGCATCGGGTTCGTGGCCGGCTGCGCGATGCCGGCGTAGAACGCATCGTTGAGCGCCTTGCGGTTGATCGCGTAGTTCACAGCCTGGCGCACGCGCCGGTCGTTGAACGGCGCCTTCTGCACGTTCATCGCCACGTAGCCGATGTTGAGCCCCGGGCCGGTGAACAGCACGAGGCTGTTGTTGGACCGGATGCGGTCGTAGTCCGGCGGGTTGACCTGGTCCATCATCTGCACGGTGCCCTTTTCCATCTCGAGCAGCCGCACGGTGTTGTCCGGGATGCCGCGGATGATCAACCGGTCCAAGCAGGGGCGGCCGGCCCAGTACTCTTTGTTCGCCTCGTAGGTGACGTGGTCTTTCTCCACCCACTCCACGAACTTGAACGGGCCCGTGCCGACCGGATGCTTGAAGAAGTCCTTGCCGTATTTCTTGATCGCGTCCGGACTGGCGATGGCGGTGGAGAACATCGCCATGTTGATGATGAACGGGGCGAACGGCGCGCTCAGCGTCCAGCGGACGGTCGAGTCGTCCACCACGTCGACTTTCGTCACGTTCTGGAAGGTGAATTCCGCGTACTCAAACGTGCCGGTGTGGTACGGACTCTTGGCGTCCACCTGCCGGTCGTAGTTGAACTTCACGGCGGCCGCGTTGAATGGGGTGCCGTCGTGGAACTTGATGCCCTTGCGGAGGTGGAATGTCCACACTTTGCCGTCCGCGGATACATCCCAGGACTCTGCCAGCGAGGGTTCGACCGCGGTCGTGTCCGTCTTGTACCTGACCAGGGTGTCAAAGACGTTGGAAGTGTTGTTGACCGAAAAGCCGTCGGTCGCGTCGTGCGGATCCAGCGTCACCGCGTCCTGCGCCTGCGCGAACACCAGCGTCCCGCCGACCTTGCCGCATGCCTTCGCATCCCAGGATGACTTCGGTGCGGGGGCACCGAACGTGGGCGCCACCAGCAGCGCGGCGATCAGCAGGACGGCAGCTAGGCCCAGCCGTCCAAGCCGATACCTCAATGCGATCCCTCCCTTTCGAAAATGCGGTACTTTACGGGCGTGCGAGGTGCGTCACCCCCTCTCCCGTGGTGGCTTAGTATTCATCGCCCGCCGCGGGCCATCCTGCCGGAAAGGAGACGCCTGCGCATCGGAGAACTACGGTGGCATCCCGCGGACCGATGCGAGTGTGAGTTGACTGAGGAGGGGAGCCACAGATGAGGAATCGGGGTGTGCCGTGGTTTGCGCTCTTGCTGGTGCTGGCCCTCGCCGTCGTGGGGTGCCAGCGGCAGCAATCGCAGCCGGCTCCGGCGCCGCAGCCGGCGTCGCAGATGCCGGACCTGGGCGGCCGGACGATCCGGGTCGCGACCGACGCGACCTATCCGCCGTTTGAGATGCTCGACGCCAGCAAGAACATCGTCGGCTATGACATCGACCTCATCAACGAGGTCTGCAAGCAGGTGAACTGCAAGACGCAGATCAAGAGCACCGCCTGGGACGGGATCTTTCCCGCCCTGCAGAAGGGCGACTTCGACGCCGTGATCTCCGGGGTCACGATCACCGCCGAGCGTGACAAGACCATGGACTTCACCGACCCCTACATCGAGGTCGGGCAGGTCGTCCTCGTCCGCGCCGGAGAGACCCGCATCAAGAGCGTGAGCGATCTGGGGCAGCGCACCGTGGCCGTGCAGCGCGGGACCACCAATGACGAGCAGGCCACCAAGATGCAGAAGGAAGGCAAGATCAAGGAAGTCAAGCGGTTTCCGACGTTCGATCTGGCCGTCAAGTCGCTGCTGAACGGCGACGTCGATGCCGTGATCATCGACAACACGGCGGCCTCGGGGTACATGGGGACCAACCCCGACAAGTTGAAGATCACCGGCGACAAGTTCACCAGCGAAGGGCTCGGCATCGTGGTACGCGAGGGTGACAAGACGCTGCAGAGCGCCTTCAACGCCGCGCTGAAGACGCTGAAAGAGAACGGCACGATGGACAAGCTCTACCAGAAGTGGTTCGTCGAATATAAGCCGTCCTGATGCCTGATCCCGCCCCACCCGGCCAGGGGCCCGTGCTCACGGAAGCTCCTGGCCGGGGGCGGGTGATGTCGATCGCGTTCCTCGAGAGGGCCCCCTGGTGGGCCCTCGTTTTGCTCATCAGCGGCATCCTCATCATCACCGCGATGCTGCGGTCGCCGATCTATGTGGAGACGTACGACTTTCTGGCTCCCGCGATCATCGTCACCATCGAAGTGGCCGTCTACGCGTACGTGCTGGCGATGGTGCTCGGCTTGATCGCGGCGCTGGGCCAGATCTCGGCCAACCCGTTCTTCTCGACCCCCGCGCGTCTCTACGTCGAGGTGATCCGGGGCGTCCCGCTGCTGGTGCAGATCATCTATATCGCGTTCGTGCTCACCCCCGCGCTGGCCGATCTGTTCCGCGGCGCGGGACTGCCCGGCGTGGGCTTGTGGTTCCGGGAGGACATCGTGCGGGCCGTGCTGGCGCTGGGCATCGGATACGGGGCCTATCTCGCCGAGGTGTACCGCGCCGGGATCCAGTCGATTCCCCGCGGCCAGTCGGAGGCCTCGCGCTCGCTGGGCATGACCCCCTGGCAAACGATGCGCCACGTCGTGCTCCCGCAAGCGATCCGCGTCATCCTGCCGCCGCTGGGCAACGACTTCGTGTCCATGCTGAAGGATTCATCGCTGGCGTCGGTAATCTCGGTCCAGGAACTCACCTACAGCGGTCAGCTGCTGAATGCGAGGACG
>JBIOXT010000304.1:0-13761 GCA_044869795.1 bacterium
CACCGGGCGCGATCGCTTTGCCGATGTCCTGGTGCTGCTTGAATGACACACCGTCGCTTTCGAACCCCAGCCGGCGCAGCGAGCGCTCCGTGACCACGCGGCCCAGCGCCTCGACCAGTTGCCGCTGTGCGCGCACGACCGTGAACGCGGACGCCTGCGCGGCGGCCTGGTCCACGTAGCGGAAGTCCACCACCAGGATCGCCTCGTCCGGGGTTACCAGCGCGATCCCCGCGGAGCCGCTGAACCCGCTGAGGTACAGACGGTTCTCCGGCTTCTGGATGACGATACCGTCGAGGCGCTGTTCTTCGACCAGTCCACGCAGGCGCTGCAGTCGCGACGTCATGGGTTTCCTCCGACGTTACTGGGATGCGGTCAGGCGCCTGGCCGCCGAAGCGGCGCGGCCCCGCACCGAGGCGGCGGTCTCTGAGAGCAGGACAGCGGGATCGAGCAGTTTGTGTCTGGACAGGTACGCGAAGACGCGGGCGGCGGCGCGCAGCCGTTCGGGGACGCTGGCCTGAACGCCAAGGTACTTTGGGATCATCCGGTGCAGGCGCTCCCGCAACACGGGCGGAACACCAGCGGGATCATCGACCAATGCCCGGTAGATCTCGAAGACCCCGTGCAGGTGGGACAGGCGGGTTTGCGCCGCGGTCCACGATCCGCGGTGCACGCGGTACAGCGCAAGGATCCGCGGCAGGAAGAAGAAGTCCCCCTGCCGCCCGATGCGGGCCCAGGCGACGGCGTCCTCGACCTGGAAGCGCAGCCGCTCGGGGAACCCCCCTGCGCGCTGGAGCGCTTCGCGGCGGGTCACCACCGTCAGGCACGGCGGAAACACGACCTGGCGCACCATGCCGGCGTACGCGTCGGCGACCCGTCCCGGGCGCGGTGCATCCCCGATGATGCCCACCGGTCCCCCCGCTGCGGCCGGCTCAAGCGGCGCCAGGTCGTCGTCGACGCAGAAGGCCTCGGCGAAGACCAGGTCGACGTCGGAATACGCGTCGAGGACGGCCACCTGCTCGGCAAGCTTTGAAGGCAGCCAGACGTCGTCGGCATCCAAGAACGCCAGATACCGCCCGCGCGACGCCGCCACCGCGCGGTTTCGGGCGGCGCCGACGCCGTGGGGCGCATCTCGATCGGCCTGCAGGACCTGCAGACGATCTCCCAGATCGTGTCGGAGCGCGGCCAGCACGCTTGCGGTGCTGTCGGTGGATCCGTCGTCGGCCACGACCACTTCCCAATCCGCATACGTTTGTCCTCGCACGCTGGCAATCGCCTCGGCGATGAACCCCGCGGCGTTCCGTGCGGGTATGATCACCGAGACCCGCGGCACGGTCAGCAGTCCTCCGCCGCGAGGATCGATGGCGGCGCGGGCGATGCCGTCGGGACCGGGTGTCCGGGCAGGAACACCGACAGCGACGAGGGGTCGACCCGGCCAAACAGGGCGCCCGCGTCAACCGCGGAGATCCGTCCGCGTGCCCGGACCGCCGCTTCGGCAGCATGGAGAACGTCTCCCGGCGTCCGAACGGAAGTCCTGGGGATGGGGTGTCCGTCGAGCCGGTCCACCCCGAACGTCACTGACGACGCGAGATGGATGACCGGGATGCCGCGCACGGCCGCTTCGAGCCCCACCGTACTGGCCCGGTAGATCACCGCCGCGGCCGCGCGCAGATCGGCGGAGAGGCTGCGGTGGCTGAGCTCCACATTGTCAGGCAGCACCGCGCGGCCGGCGAAGGCGAGACCCGCGGCGAGGACGGCGGCCCAGTCGCCGGCCAGCGGATGCGGGCGCAGCACGACCCGCAGGGCAGGATGATCGGCCAGCGCCAGCAGGGTCACCCCGATCATCTCCACCGACTCCAGACGCGTGATGCCGGGAGCGACCAGCACGACATCCCCGCCGGCATCGTCGGTGGGCCCGGCGACCGCGTGGATGTCCGCGTACCGGAGCGCGGGACCGGCGATGACCCGCGTCGGGTCCATCCCCGCGGCGAGGAACAGCTCGCGGCTTGCCGACCCGCACGTGACCAGCAGATCCGGCGTGAAGCCCGAGACGATCTCGCGGCGCGATGGAAACACGCGCAGGTACGACACAGACGACGGATTGTGCTCATAGCCCACGATCCGCACCTGCGGAAGGTGGCGCCGCAGTCCGACCCGCAGGGTCCGCTCCCATGCCTGACCCTCGTGGAGATGCAGGATCTGGCCCACCCGTACGCCCCGCGCCGACAGATACTTCGCGACGTAGACGTGCTGCCAGGCCCAGGCATAGGAATC
The DNA here is from genome assembly GCA_044869795.1 of bacterium. Lineage (GTDB taxonomy): Bacteria > Sysuimicrobiota > Sysuimicrobiia > Sysuimicrobiales > Kaftiobacteriaceae > DASXUC01. The sequence goes on from JBIOXT010000304.1 coordinate 2,272, forward strand.
GCCGGCGGCATCCTCGCGAAGCGCCTGCCGCAGCGCCTCGCTGACATCCGTATCGCCGATCCGGGCACGGGGTCGCCGGCGCCATGGGCCGACGGCGGAGGCAATCGTCATCTGCACGACGTCGCCCCACGAGAGACACTCGAACGTGAACAGCGTCGGGGTGGTCCGCTCCCGCGCGCGGCGCACCTGGTCGACGGGCGGCCCCGCCCCGTCGAGATCCTGGATCAGCAGGCCGACCCGCATCCGCTGACTGACCAGCCACGGGAGCAGTTCTCCCCAGTGGCGGTTCCGTCGGTCCGGATCCACCGAAGGGAGCTCCGAATTCGTCGACCAACAGCACACCAACAGGTCAAGGTCCCGCACGCCCCGGCCGATCGCGCTCCCCTCCGGCAAGTTCGACGCCGCGCGGCGCAGCGTTCGCCATCGCCGGATGAACGCCGCTCGCGTCCGCAGCAGCCGGACCAACCGGCCGGCCCCGCGGCCCCACCGGGCCAAGGGCGCCGGGAGCCACCGCGCGTGGCCGTCGTCGATGACCACGCCGGTACCCCGCGAGACGGCCCGCTGACGCAAGACCTCGCCGTGCCACCACGCATCGACGAACACCCACAGCGGACCGGGGCCGGTGCGGCGGTCCAGCAGGCGGTCGAAGACCACACACGCGCACAGCTCGCGCAGCCGATCCAGCAGCGTGCAGTGGTAGGCAAGCTCGCCGGCCTGCCAGGTCAGGTCCTGGGGATCGTCGTCGAACGCCCGATCGAGATTGATCAGGTCAGGGCGGTCGTCGCGCAGGACCTCGTCCAGGACCTCCCCGGCATTGACCTCGACCACGCTCGCAGGCACGATCGCCCGCAGCGCGGCCAGCGTGGACGCGTCTCCGCCGAGGTAGGCCCACTCGCCGGCGGCAGCCGGGGCGGGCAGGCGATCGGGCGTCCACGACCGCGGACGGGTGACGATCCGGATCAGATGGTTCACTGTGGGTGACCGGCCTGGTGCATGTGCGCCGGCCCGGCGCGCTCGGCCACCAGCACGTCCTGGAAGAACTGCGCGATCTGCTCGGCCGCCGGCGGGCCTTCGACAAACACGTATGGCCGGAGCTCATCATCGGTCAGCGGACGGCCCGTCGGATGGGCGGTTCTGACCCACCGCAGCGCCGCGGCGAGTCCATCGCGCGACGGCACGTAGTACACGGCCGCGCGGGTCGCGGTGCCCGCCGCCGTCACGGCCGGCCCGGGCAGATGCTGGTAGCGGCCCCACGGATCATAGAGCACGACCGGGATGCGCGCGTAGAGCGCTTCGTGCGCGGTCGTCGAAGCGTACGACACCAGGACATCGGCGGCGGCGAGGAGATCGGTGAACGCGCCCGCCGGCTCCAACCGAACCCGCTGGGGGGACCCGAGCACGCGCTGCAGATCGTCCCGGGCGGGCATGCCGGACGGATGCAGTTTCACGACAAGGTACGTGTCGGTGCCCAGCGACCCGGCCACGGCCACCAGATCGGCGACGTCGGCCACGTATTCGTCGGCGGTCTCGTGCGTGAAGAACCGGTGGACCTTGCGCCGCTTCTGTGTGCTGGCGTGCAGGATCACGAACGCGTCTGGCGGGAGGTCCAGCGCCTCACGTATCCGTGCGCGGCGCTCGCGAGGTGTCCGCGGCCAGAGGGTCCGGCCCGTGGCGATGACCCGCGGCGCCGATCCCATGCCGGCCAGATAGTCGAGGGTCGACGGCGACTGGGCGACGATCGCCGTAGCGGCGTCGGGCACCAACCGCAGTTCGCGGCCTTCCACGCGCGCCGCCGGCGCCTCCGGAAAGGACACCGCGCCGTGGGGGATCATCAAGGCCTCGCGACCCCGCGCCCGCGCCACGGCCAGCAGGGCATGCTGGTCGCGGGTCCCGAACTGCCCGACCACGACCTTGACGTCCCAGTCCGAGATGAGGCGATCGAAGTACGATGCCGATGCCTTCAAGGCCATACAGGTGGGCTCCAGGCTTCGGAAGATCTTCTGTTCGAGGAGATGCGCGTAGTCGACGCCGGCATACACGCAGGCAGGACGGATCGCTGCCATCGCGCCGGCGAGCGCCGAGCGGGCGGCTCTGCGAAAGATCTGCGCGGGCCGTGCCGCCAGCGGCGGGATACTGCGCAGCGGGATGGCCACGCGGCGCCTGCGGCTGCGGTCGACGACCTCCGCCGCCAGCTGCGCCAGCACCTCGCGGCCGGCCGGCATGTCGCCCTCGGTAAACGTCACCCACGTGACCCCCGGCAGCCGGGCGGTGAGCTCCCGGATCAGCCCATCCATCCCGTAGTCCGGCGATGCCACGAGCACTTTGGGCCGTCGATCCACGGCCAGGAGCACTTCCTTCAGGCGCCGCGCCGGTCGGACGACCCATGCACCGGCCCCGTCCTGACCCGCCGCCATCGGCTCCACCGGCGCCGGCAAGGCGACGAAGGCAAGACCGTGCGCCACGGTGTAGGCGCGGGCAAGCACGCCCAGGTAGCGCTCCCGATCACCGATCGGGGCGGCAGCGCCGGGTTCCACCGCGCCCACGCACGCGCTGACGGTCTGCAGGCCGGCCGTGGCGCAAACGCGTGCGATAATCTCCAGCAGCCAGGCGAAGTGGCAGACGTACTGCCGAAGGTAGTAGCGGACGGTATCGGCATACGTGTCGATCGGGAGATCAGGATCGTTCAGGTCCCACGACTGGAGGCGGGCCCTCACGTCTTCGGCATGCTCGCTGATCCGTTGGTGGGAATCCGTGCTGATGAACGGCAGCGTGGTCGTGTGGACGATCCCCGCGGATTGCAGCGCCACCTGGGCATCGACCCCGATGGCGACAACCACCGCGCCGGCGGACACCTCGGGCCGGCGCCGCATCTGGTCGCTGAGGATCTCCGCCTCCGCCCGGTCCTCGACGAGAATCCCGCGCATGGTCAGTCCGCCCCGCGGGAGGGCGCGGGGACCCTCCACTCGTAGACCGCGCGGACCGGCCCCAGCGTCCCGAGCAGGTTGTAGTAGTCGCGAAATCCGCCCGGCCCATTGTCACCGGAAAGGGCGACGGTGAACCTGCCGACCTGGTAGCCCTTGCCGAGCAAGCCCAGGTACCCGGTCTCAGGGAACACGGTCACGCCGACGACGTACGCCCCGGGCTGGAGCGGGAGCGACTTGAAGACGCATTCGATCGTCCCCTGCCCCGCGCTGAGCACGACCGGTCGGTCATCCACCAGCATGCTGGCCGTCGAGACGGAGGTGTTGGTCACCGGCGACCGGATCAGGACCTGGAAGTACGCGGGGCGTTCCCGCGCCGACCAGTAGCTGATCGCCACGCGGATGTCGTCGCCGGAGAGGTACTCGCCGGCGGCGGCGCCGGCGCGGTCGAGCAGCTCGACGCGGCGCACATCGAACTCCGGATCGCGGAGATCGAGCACCGAACCCGCGCGGCCGCCGTCTTTGGCGAACCCGGTCATCGTGTGGTCGACGTACGCGCGCACGACCCCGTCGGGATCGCCGACCATCCGCACCTCACCGGCGTGCAGCCACAGCGCCTTCGTGCAGATCGAGGTGATCGCCCCCAGGTTATGGGAGACGAACACGACCGCCGCGTTCCGCGCGACCGCGACGACGTGCTGGTAGGCGCGGTTCGCGAACGCGAGATCGCCGACGCTGAGGACCTCGTCGATGAGGAGGACGTCGGGATCGAAGTGCGCGGCGACGGAAAACCCCAAGCGGGCGTACATGCCCGACGAGTACCGCTTCACCGGCATGTCGATGAACTCCGCCAGGCCGGAAAACTCGACGATCCGATCGAACTGCGCGGCCGCCGCGCGCCGGCTCATCCCCAGCAGGATCGCGTTGAGGAAGACGTTCTCTCTGCCGGTGAGCTCGGGGTGAAATCCGGCGCCCAGCTCGATCAACGGGATGATCCGCCCCCGGGTGGCGATGCTGCCGCGCGTCTGCCGGGTCACGCCGCACAGGATCCGCAGCAGCGTCGTCTTGCCGGCCCCGTTGTCCCCGATCACGCCGAGGCACTCCCCCGGCCGCACCTCGAACGACACGTCTCGGAGGGCCCAAAACGCGTCATGCTCCGCGCCCGTCCCGGGGCGTACGAGCCGCCATACCTTGCGGCCGATCGCGGCCGGTCCGGCCAGCGCGTAGCGCTTCCAGAGACCCTGGGCGGACACCGCCGGGGCCGGGTTCATATCACGTCGGCAAACAGCGGTTCCAGCCGGCGAAAGACCAGATACCCGAGCGCGAAGACGGCGGCCGAGACGGCGGCGCTGATGCCCAGGGCTGCGGGGTCGGGCCAGCGCCCATCGAGGATTGCCGCGCGGTACCCCTCGATCACCCCGGCCATGGGATTCAGCAGGTACCACCCCCGCAGCCGCGCCGGGACCGCACCGGCGGCGTAGATGACCGGGGAGGCAAACATCCAGATCTGCAGCACAAACGGGATCGCCAGCAGCGCGTCCCGCCGGAAGGCGCCCATCGCGGCGGTCGCGTAGCCGACCCCCAGCGCCAGCACGGTCTGCACGGCCAGCAGGATGGGAATGGCCAGCAGCGTGGCGTGAAACGGCAGCCCGTAGTAGGCGAGCAGGACCAGCAGCACCGCACACGCAAGGACGAAGTCCACCAGCGCGACGAGGACCGACGCCGTCGGCAGGATCTCCCAGGGAAAGTAGATCTTCCGGATGATCGACGCATTCTGGACGACACTGCGGCCGGCGAAGAGGACGGCATTGGAAAACGTCGTCCACGGCAGGAGGCCGGCGTAGGCAAAGACGGGATACGGCGTCGGGCCGCTGTGGAATGCCACGAAGCGCTGGATCGCCGTGAAGACCACCATCAGCAGGACCGGCTGTATCACCGCCCACAGCACGCCCAGCACAGACTGCCGGTACCGGACGGCGAGCTCACGGTAGACCAGCGCGCCGATCAACTCGCGTGACCGTCCCAGCCGGCGCGGGAGCTCGATGAAGGTCGCCATCGCCCCTTATGCTACCAGAGCGGCCGTCGGACGCGAGGGAGATGGTGCTAGGGACAGTTGGTGTCCGCGACGCGGATCCGGCCGGTCGCCGGCAGCACACGGATGCACAGCCGGGACGATCCGGCGCTCAGCGTCACCGTTCCCGCCCCCGAGGGAGCCGCGAAGAGGCTGGTGCCGGAGAACACGGCGGCCGTGGGGACCCCGCCACCAAAGCGGGCGTACGTGATCGTCACCCCGCGCGGCAGCCGGACTTTGCGCACCGTCGTCCGTGCGGGGCCCGCCCGGACGATCACCGTGTAGCGGTCGGTGGCAACCGTGAACACGATCCCGTGCGAGCGCGCGGCGACGTGCTCGGCCATCGCCCGCGCCTGGACGGCCCGGAGATCGCCGACCAGCGTCGCGGCCGCGGTGTGCAGCGCCAGGCGGCGGATCAGGGGTCCCGCGCTCCAGATCAGTGCACACACAGCCCCCAGGATCCCGCACACGACGACGACTTCGAGGAGCGATGCACCCCGCGGCGGGCGCAAGCGCATGGGGCCAGCCTCCTGCGCGCCGGTCCAGAGCGCATCACACCACAGATCGCGGCCGGGACCAATCCCTCAGGCGGGTCAAATGCAGGAGGGCACGGCCGGAATGTCCGGACGTGCCCCGCGGCGGTCACGGTGAAGCTACTTCAGCGGAAGCGGCGGCGTCAGGGCGACCAGCCGATCGAACGTGGCCGCCCACTTCGCCTGGTCTCCGGTCATCGAGTACAGGTCCAGCAGCCCCAGCAGCGCTCCCAGCATGCCCGGGCGGAGCTGCAGCGCCCGCTCCAGTTCGGCGATGGCCCGCGGCGCGAAGTCGGCCGCATACGGCGCAACGCCGAACCGGTAGAGCCGGAAGGCATGCAGGTAGGCGATCCCCAGCCAGTAGTGCGCATCCGCGTCGTTGGGGTTCGCCGCGATCGCCTGGAGGTAGGGCTGGATCGCGGCCTGGAACTCGGCCTGCGTGTAGAACTGCGAGAGATCAAAGGGCCGCACCGCGGCGCCGGCGGATGCCGCCAGCGTCAGCACCAGCAGCACCGCCGCGACCAGTCGGGATCCCATCAGCGTGCCTCCTCAATCCCTCAAGATCGTCGGCGTGATCAGGAAGACGAGCTCGGTGTTGCGCACGTCGGTCGACGTGAAGCGGAACAGTTCGCCGAGGATCGGGATGTCGCCCAGCAGCGGCACCTTGATCGTCTGCTTGCGTTCTTCCTGGCTGATCAACCCGCCGATGACGATCGTCTGGCCGTCCTGCAGTGTCAGCGTCGTATCGACGGACCGCGTGGCCAGCCGGGGCGCGCGTGTGCCGGCCGTCGTGGTGATGATCTCGACGACCGAACTGACCGACGGCTTCAGACGGATCGTCATCAGCCCGTCGCCGTTGATGCGCGGGGTGACTTCGAGCTTCACCCCGGTGTCGACGAACGACACCGTCTGCACGATCCCCGTGGGGGTGCTCGTCGACGAGACCACCGGGAACTGGTCGCCGAGCAGAATGACCGCGGCGTTGCCGTCGAGGGTGGCGACACGCGGCGCCGCCAGGACCCGGCCGTTGCGCTGGTCGATCATCGCGCGCAGCTGGAACAGGATCAGCGCCCCATCGGCGATCTTGAACAGGACGTTGCCGAGGGTCGACCCCGGGACCGATTCCAGCTTGAGTTTGAAGTTCGTGGTCAGGGAATCAAACAGTCCCAACTCGCTCAACGACGAGCGGTTGACCTCGATGGCGTGTACCTGATCATCACCTGCGGGATGCGGATGTCCAGCGACTGCAGCACCTTGCGCACCTCTTCGTGTTGGGCCGCCGTCCCGGTGATGAGCAGGGTGTTCGTCCGCGGATCGACGGCCACGCGGATGCCGGGCACCGCCGCGGCGATCGCGGCGCGGATGGCGTTCACGTCGCCGAACGCCAGCCGGTAGGTGATCGTCTCCGGGACTTCCGCCGGCGGCTGCAGCTTTTCCGCAGACGTAATGATGATGTTGTTGCCGACGCGGCGGAACGCCAGGTTGTTGGCTTCCAGGATGAAGCGCAGGGCGTCCTCGCACGTGACGTTGACCAGCCGCAGGGTCACCGCGCCCTGCACCGAGGCGTCGGTGACGATGTTCCAGCCGCACAACCGCGCCAGCGCGCTCAACACGTCCGGCAGGGGCACGCCGCGAAACTCCAGCAGGCGGATCACGCCGGTTGGGGCGGGCGGCGGGGGCGCCTGGGCGACCGCCGGCGCCGGGGCGGCGGCGGTTGCCTGCGGCTGCGGCGCCGGGGCGGGAGGCGGTGTCTGCGCCACGGGTTTGGGCGCGGCGGGCCGCGCCGCGGGTGCCGGCGGCGTGGGAGTCCGGGCGGCGGCGGCCGCCTTCCCCGACAGCGGCACGTTGACCGCCAGCGTCGTGGCCGACGTCTTCACCACCTCCACCTTCAGCGGCGCGGTGAGATCGATCACCACGCGCGCGATCGCGGGACTGTCCTGGAACTGTCCCACGCGGACGCGGCTGACGGGACCGCGGTCGACCTCGGTCGTCGTGCGAATCTCATCGTCGACGACGGCGTCGAGGATGTCGACGACCACCCGCAGGGGCGGCGGCGTCGTTACCTCGGTCACCTGGTAGACCATCGTCCCGGTGGCGACGATGCCGATGACGAGTTTGCTGCCGTAGTCCTTCACGGTCACCGCGGTGACACGCTTCGGTGCGGCCAGCGCGGGGCTCCCCAGCGAAGGAAGCGCAAGGATCAGTGCCAGACAGGCGCTGAGGAGGACCAGGCCAGCTCTCGGATGCAACATGCGATCACTCACCTCCCATGCGGACGACAAATCGCTTGCCGGCCCGGATGAAGGTCACCGCGCGGCGGACCGGGTCGATCTTCACCACTTTCAGGTCGCCGATCTGATCCCCTTCGGCGACGATCTCGGTGCGAGCGTCGATCTTGACGATCGCCACGGCCTTGCCGTCGGCGATGATCCCCAGCACGGTGATGCCGGCCTCGGGAGGAGGCGGCGGCGCCGGGGCGGGCGCGGGCGACGGGCCTCCCGGCAGCGGGGGCGGCGGCAGCCCGGGACCCGACGGAGCCGGGAACGGCGGTGGCGGCAGCGGCGGCGGGGGTGTCCCCGGTGACGCCGGCGGCGACGATGGCGCGCTCCCACTGGGACCGGACGTGACCTTCACAAGGGGTACGAACGGATCGACGCGCCCGGTGGGCCCGGTCGGCACGACCGGCGCCGGCGCGGCTGCCTCGGGGGTGGGCACCGGTGGGACCACCGCTGGCGTGGGAGCCGGAGCCGGCGTGGGGGTGCTCGACGGCGCGCCGCCCCCACCGAGCAGGCTTCCCGCCAGCAGGTACCCGACCACGGCGAGGATGCCGACGGCAATCGCCCATCCGGCGATCGGATTCTTTCTCAGGAACTCGCGGACCGCGGCCATCTACCGAGCCTCCTTGGCCAGCACATAGGTCTCGACGTCAAGGTCGATGTTCAGCTTCGGCACCGCCTTCGGGGAAACCGTCAGGCGCTTGACGAGAATCAACCTCGGGAAATCCTGCAGCGTGCTCATCAACCGGAGCACCTGGCTGTAGCTGGCCGTCATCAACAGCTTGATCGGGAAGCGGCTGTACCCTCCTGCGACCACAGGCACCGGTGCCGGGGCTCTCGCCCCTCCGCGCGCGGGTGCGCTGCCTTCCTGCACCGTCTCCAGCGCCGCCGGTTTGATCGACAGCAGGTCGATTCCAATAGCCCGCGTGGCCCGCTCCAACTGCACCAGGAGTTCAGGCACGTCCTTCTCCGCCGGCAACTTGGCCTCGACGGCGGCGATGAAACTCTGCAGCTCCGTATACTCCGCTTCCAGCCGCGCGGCCTGCCGCACGGTCAGTTCCATCCGTTCCAGCTGCGCCTGCCGGTCCGACAGGGTCTCCGTGAGCTGCTGATACTCGGCCTGCTTGGGCGAGTAGACGTAGTAGAAGTAGACGAGGCCGAAGACCAACACCACGCCGACGATCAGCAGGATGCGTTCGCGCCGGCTCATCGCCGCACCGCCTCTTTCCGCGCCAGCGTCAACCGGCTGGTGAGGGAGAAGTTGACCACTTGTTTGCCCCCCACGGGCTGCTTCTGCCCGAGGATCAGGTCCACGCCAGAGAACATCGGGGAGTCTTCGAGGTTGACCATGAACTGCGCCACCGCCGTGTAGGTCAACCCGTATCCGATGAAGTTCATGCCGCCGTCTTCCCCGGCGGCGATCTGACTGAGCCAGACGTCCTTGGGCATGATCGTGCGCACGGCCTCGAGGATCGTGTCCCAGGGCACCCGCGCGGCCTCGAGACGCTGCAGGAGCTGCTGCTTGCGGCGGGCCGCTTCGATCTGGCGCCGCAGCGCCTCCACGCGGCTCACCTGCGCCTTGAGCCCCTCGATGCGCTCCTCGGTGCGGGCGATCTCGTCCCGCACGGCCGCATTCCGGGCGTTGAAGTACAGCGTGCTGGCCACCGTGGCCAGCAGCAGGATGCCGATCACCAGCAGGGCGACTGCGCGGGGAGCCGGTCCGGGACGCCGGAGTTGTTCGCGGGGCAGCAGGTTGATCCGGATCATCGCTCGGCTCCTCCCCGCAGGGCCAGCCCGACGGCCGTGGCCATCGCCGGCGCGGCCTGCGCCCGGGCATCGGCGGGCATCACGCGGTCGGGGACCTCCACGGTCAGGAACGGGTTGCCGACCACGGCCTGCACGCCCAACTCCAGGGACAGAAACCGGTCCAAGTTCCGCAGGTTGGCCGTGCCCCCGCTGAGCACGACCCGCCCGACTTTGCTGCCGCGCCAGCGTGTCTGGAAGTAGTCCAGCGACCGGCGCACTTCGGTGGCCAGATCGCCGAGGATCGGCAGCATCACATCGTGCAGCGAGAGCACGGTGCGGTCATCGGGCAGCGGCTCGCCCTCCAACAGGATCGTCCCCTTCTGCTCCTTCAACTGGCCGGCGGATTGGAACTCCATCTCCATCCGGCTGGCCACGGCCTTGGTGAGGCCGTCGCCGCCGATGTTGACGTTGCGGGTGAGCCGAAACTCGCCGCCCTCGGTGACCATGATGTCGGTGCTCTCGCCGCCGATGTCGACAAAGACCGTCGCGCCCTCGCCGTTGGTCGACGCCTGCGCGTTCAGCGCGCGCATCACCGCGAACGACTCCACGTCGAGGACGAACGGCTGCAGCCCCGCGGCGAGCAACGCCTGCATGTGCCGGTCCACGATCTCCCGGCGGGCGGCGACGAGCAGCATGACGACCTTCTTCTGGCCGTCTTCCACGCTCTCGCCGATCACGTCGAAGTCCATGTTGACTTCCTTGGCGCCGTACGGAATGTAGCGCTCGGCCTCGAAGCGCGCCGCCTGTTTCAGCTCCGTGTCCGACATCGGCGGCAGCTTCAGTTCGCGTACGATCACCGCCTGGCCGCCGACCGCCGACACCACGCGGCCGGCCCGGATCCCCGACGACGCGAGGACCTGGCGCACGGCCACGCCCAGGGCCTGCGGCTCGACCACGGCGCCTTCCTTCACCGCTCCCGGCGGCGTCGGCCCGCTGCCGGCGTGGAGCACCCGCCAGCGCGCGCCGGCCGGCTGCACCTCGACCGCTTTGACGGAGTGGCTGCCGATGTCGACCCCGATGAATGATTTGCTTCCAAAGAGTGCCATCGTTATCGCTCCCACCAGGCCTTGCCGGTGACGATCGATCGTCCCACCGGCACGTTCGTGTACGACGAGCCGCCGTCCACGGTAATGTTCCCGCTCAAACTCAAGGTGTTCTGCGCCACCAGGCCGCCGTGGATCTTCGGGTTGCCGCCGCCCACCGTATTCTCGGCCGTCCCGTTGACGATCACCGTCCCCCAGTACTCGAAGGTGCCGTTGATCCGCAGTTTTTGTCCATCGACCACGATCGTGCCGTGCCCCATCAGGTTGGCGTTGATGTCCCAAATCGTTGTGCTGCTGCCGTCCAGCCAGACGATAATCGGGCGGTCAGAATTCGCCGGAGCGACCGAGCAGTTCGCATCGCCGGTCATCTCCGGCCACTTGCAGCCGAAGTCTCCGCTGTTGATCGTGCAGGTGCCCGTGCAGGAAATCTTGCGATCGTAGTTGCCCTCCACCGACGAGAAGTCCGGGAACGGCGGAACCGCGCCGAAGTCGGGATGGGCCGTCAGGGCGGCCTTCCTCTGGTAGTTCAGCGTCGCTTCATCGAACTGCCAGTAGGTGTCGAACCACTGCTCGAAGACGATGGACTTGAATAACCGAGGGGGGGTTACTGCGGCGCCATCCTCATCGGTGAAGCTCACGCTGTCGTAGCGATAGGGCAGACCGCAGGGCTGCGAGGACGTCACCGCGTAGTCCGTGCCACCCGAGGTGTCGGTATCAAACCCGTACTTGTTGATAGTCACGGTGGTACAGCTGGGGCTACACGTGTCGGTGGCCAGGACTCCGGTGACGGTATCGGCCGGCAGCGATCCGCCGCCTCCGGCGGGGCACTTCTTGGTCTGG
>JBIOXT010000305.1:0-10528 GCA_044869795.1 bacterium
CTCCACCTGGTAACTGCCCTCGGTGCCGACCTCCCACTCGACGTCCATCAGGCGCCCGGGGTGGGCGCGGAGCGCTTTGACGTTTGGACAGTCGAAGCGGTGGATGGTGACGCCGCGGCCGCGCGTCACGTAGCCGACGATGCGATCACCGGGCAGCGGGGTGCAGCAGCGCGAGAACCGCATGAGGACGTTGTCTGCGCCGCGGATGCGCACGCCCCGCGTGGGCGGGGGCGGGGTAGGAACCGCGGGCACGGCCGTGTCGGCGGCAACGGCCTCGTCCCCGCGCAGGGCCTGTACGACCTGCAGCAGCGACACGTCGCCGTTGCCGACCGCGGCGAGCAGGTCTTCGTCGCTGCCGACGCTGAACTTCGGCGCCACCTCGCGAAGCTTCTCCGGGCGCATCAGCGTCGCCACCGGACCGTAGCGGCGCAGTTCTTTCTCCAGGTGCTCCCGGCCACGGGCGATGTTTTCCTCGCGGGCCTCCTTCTTGAACCACTGGCGGATCTTGGTGCGCGCGTTGCTCGTCGACACGAAGTTCAGCCAGTCCCGGCTCGGCCCGCCGGCCTTGCTGGTCACCACCTCGACGATGTCCCCCGTGGTCAGCGGGTGGGACAGCGGCACCAGGCGGCCGTTGACCTTCGCGCCGACGGTGCGGTGGCCGACATCGGTGTGGATGCGGTAGGCGAAGTCGACCGGGGTGGCTCCGGCCGGCAGGTCGACGACGTCCCCTTTGGGGGTGAAGACGAAGACTTCATTCTGGAAGAGATCGAGCCGCACGGACTGCACGAAGTCGCGCGCGTCCTGCAGCTCGGAATGCCAGTCCAGCAACTGGCGCAGCCAGGCGAGTTTCTGATCGAACTCCCGCTCCGCCGGCTTGCCTTCCTTGTACTTCCAGTGCGCGGCGATGCCGTGCTCGGCTTCCTGATGCATCTGCAGCGTGCGGATCTGAATCTCCAGCGGCTCGCCTTCGTACAGCACCGCGGTGTGCAGGGACTGGTACCCGCTGGTCTTCGGGTTGGCGATGTAGTCGTCGAACTCGCCGGGGATGGGCTTCCACAGCGAGTGCACCACCCCCAAGGCCGCGTAGCAGTCCTTCATGTCTTCGACGATCACGCGGACCCCCAGCCGGTCGTAAATCCGTGCCACGGGCTGGCCGGCATACTTGGGCCGCTGCATCTTCTGCCAGACGCTGAAGATGTGCTTCGGCCGTCCGGTGATGCGGTCGCGGGCGATCTTGATCCCCGCGCGGTTCAGCTCGCGGTGGAGGATGTCCCCGACCCGCTCCAGGAACTGCGCCCGCGTGGCCTCGGCCTCTACCAGCTGGCTTTTCAGTTCCTGGTAGGCCTCCGGCTGCAGAACACGAAACGCGAGGTCCTCCAGTTCGCGCTGGATCTGGCTGATCCCGAGGCGTTCCGCGAGGGGGGCGTAGATGTCCAGGGTCTCCTGCGACGTGCGCTTCTGCTTCCACTCCGGCAGGTACTCGATGGTCTGCATATTGTGCAGCCGGTCCGCGAGCTTGATCAGGAGGATCCGGATGTCCGAAGCCATCGCCAGAAACATCTTGCGCAGGCTTTCGGCCTGGCGTTCTTCGCGGCTCTTCCACTCGATCCGGCCGAGCTTGGTGACCCCATCGACCAGGGTGGCGACCTCGGGACCGAAACGGTCGCGGACTTCGTCGAGCGTGACGCCCGTGTCTTCCGCAACATCGTGCAGCAGCGCGGCCGCCAGGGTGAGCGGGTCGAGCCGCAGGTCCGCCAGTGTGCTCGCGACGGCCACGGAGTGGTTGATGTACGGCTCTCCCGACGCGCGGGTCTGTCCGCGATGCGCGGCCTCGGCAAACCCATAGGCGTCGCGGACGATGTCGAGATCGGCCTTCGGAAAACGCTCGCGGACTTTGGCGATCAGCGCTTGGATCTGGGGCGGCAGGTCCTGGAAACTCGTCTGTGTCCGCGACTGCAGCCACTTCATGCGCCGGCGACCACCCTCAGAATGTCAGGCAGCGGCCCAAACGCCCACACACCCACGGCGTCAAGGGCGGATGCCTGGCGCTGCCCTTCGGCGTAGCGCTGCGATGTCGTCAGTTCGCGTTTCACCTCGTCCGGCGGCAGCGTAATCCGCCACCGCTCTCCATCATGCTCCCGCTGGATGACGCCGGCCTCAGCCAGGATATCCAAACCGATGCCCACGGTGCGCCGCGACAGACCCGACCCCTCCACTGCCTGCATCAGCGGGCCGTCGGGCCAACTGACCGGCTCACCTGATGCGGACAGCGCGCGCACCGCGCGGTAGATCCCCGCCAACGCCTCCCGGGGCGGATGGTCCTCGCCCATCTGCGACCGCAGGACCGCGAGGTCGTCGCGCCCGTAGGCCAGCGTCACCGAGCTGTGCCGGCCGTCGAGACCTCCGACCCCAATCTGACCGGCCAGCGTCGCGAGGTCGGCGGCCAGACCGGCCACGAGGACCTGCCGGACGTCGGGCGGGGCGACGTCTTCGGCGAACCCGTCGGCGGCAACCAACACGCGGATCTTCCCATCAGCATACATCTGCTCGAGCACCTCGCGCACCCGCAGCGGCAACCCGCCGTGGTAATACGCGATCTCCCCCGGCTCCGGCTGGGAGCGCGAGCCGTCCGGACCGCCCTGCCGCAGACGTGCGGCCAACTCGACCGCCTCCGCACGCGACGAGACAAAGACCAGGGTCTTCTCCCCGCGTGCGCTGACCTCACGACAGATCGCCTCGAGCTGATCGGTCCCCCGCCGGTCAACCAGGCGGACACCTACCCGCAGGAACGGATCGACGATCACGGGCTGGTCGTCGCCCCCCGCGGCCGCGGTGAACACCGCGGTCTGCCCGGCGCCCGTCCCGGCGAGCAGGATTGGAAAGAAATTGGCCCCCGGCGGGGGTTCCCCTTCGGCCAGGAGCAGCGCAGCGGGCAGCCGGTGGTGGGCCAGGTACTCGTAGCTGGTGATGATCACGTCGGCGGTGCCGCCGTGCAGAGCTTCCAGCAGCCGCTGCCGCTGGCGAAACACCAGGGCGCCGTGCGCACGGACGCACCGGATCCCCATCTGTCGCAGGCGGGGCGCCAGCCGTTCGTCAAGGCGGTCCACCTGCGACTGCAGGGGCAGTGCGACGACAACGGGTCCACGGCCGGTGAGGACCGCGGCGGCGGCACACAGTTCGATCACCGACATCCGTCCCCGCCCCGGCCCGAAAATCCCGTGGAAGGACCGGCCGGCCAGCACCGCCGCGACGGCCTGCCGCTGCGGCTCACGGAGGCGCCTGCCGCGCAGCAAGTGCGCCCGCAGGCGATCGATGAGGTCCTCGGACGGGAGCGCCGCCAGCGCGGCCCGCACCGCCAGTTCTGCGCGATCGTCCTCCGCCCACCGGTCGCGGCGCCGGATGTAGATGTTCAGCCCGTACTGCCGGTCGCCGCCGCCGGTCACCTGCGAGACCGTGGCCGTATACCGCTCACCGGCGTCAAACGAAGGAGCGAGGCGGGCGGCCAGGCGCGCACTGAGATATCCGAGCTGTTCGTCCGCGGTCGTGCTGACGCGGATGGCGTGCGGATCGTGGGGGTTGTCGGGCTCGCGCCCCAGTACCAGCGCATCCCCCGGCGCCAGCGCGGCGACGTGCGTCTGCCGGTCATCGTAGCTGACACCGACCACCTTGGTGTAAAACGCGGGGGCGTCTTCGATCCCAAGCGCGCCGTTGGTCAGGTAGTCTCCCGCACGGGCAAACAGCCGCTCGATGAGCTGCGAGCTGTCGGTGAGCACGGCGTCGAGGTCCAGCCCCGGTGTCTGCAGATCTCGCACCACCAACTGCACACGCGGTTGGTCATCCCAGCGGTCGAGGCCGACGGCAAATGCCAGATCGAGCCGCGCCTGCGTGAAGGCCAGCAACTCGGACGTGTCACCGAGCCGGAACCCGATCGCCTCACCATATCCCGCGCCGTCGGTAACCCCCAGCTTCAGGTGCAGGCCGTCTCCCAGGACGCGGGTCGTCACCGCGCGTACGCCCCGCACCACGAAGATCGGCTCCGGGTTTCCCGCCCCGAACGGCGCCAGGCGCTCGAGCTGCTCGGCGAAGCCGCCGCTGACCGTCTGCAGCGGCACCTCGGCGTCGATGCCCAGCGTGGGCACGAGCGCATCGGGCGACAAGCGTGCCGCGGCCGCCCGCACGAAGCGATCGGCAAACTCGGTGATCCTCGCGGCGTCAATCGTCAGCCCGGCGGCCATGGCGTGCCCCCCGAACCGCTGCAGCAGGTCCGCGCACTCGGTGAGGGTCTCGACGAGGTGCAGCCCCGCGATGCTGCGGCCCGATCCCTTCCCGAGCGGTCCTTCGACGGCAATCATCACGACCGGGCGATAGTACCGCTCGACCAGATGCGACGCCACGATGCCGATCACCCCGGCGTGCCAGCCGTCGGCGGACAGCACGATGGCGGGCCCGTCGGCCAGGCGGCGCGATTCGACCTGCTCGACAGCCTCGTGCAGGATCTCCTCGTTGAGCGCCTGGCGCCGGCGGTTTTCCGCGTCGAGCTGCGCGGCGATCGTCTCGGCCTCGGCGGCATCGTCCGTGGTCAGCAGTCGGACGGCGACCGACGCGTCGCCGAGCCGTCCGGCGGCGTTGATGCGCGGGCCCAGCGAATAGCCGACGTGCCGCGCACTGATCGGACCGGACAGCTCCGCCGCACGGATCAGAGCGGCAAGACCCAGGGTGGGTCTCGACGTCATCCGGCCCAACCCCCACCGTGCGAGGATGCGGTTGTCTCCGACCAACGGAACGACGTCGGCGATGGTCCCCAAGGCGGCAAGGTCCAGCAGCTCCTCCGGGATGTCCGGGCGGCCCAACCGCCCTCGCACGGCGCGGAGGAGTTGGAAGGCCAATCCGGCCGCGCAGTAGTCAGAAAACGCCGGCGGCGCATCCGCGCGCTTGGGATCGACGACGGCAAGGGCGGCCGGCAGCACGGCCGGCGGGAGGTGGTGATCAACCACGATCACCTGCTGCCCGCGCCCCGCCGCCCGCGCGATCTCGTCGACGGCGGTGATCCCGCAGTCGACGCAGACCACCAGACGTCCACCACCGGCGGCGATGCGCTCCAGCGCCGCGTCGTTGAGCCCATACCCTTCGGAGAACCGGGATGGGATGTAAAAGCCGGTCCGCCCACCCAATGCCGCCAGGCCGCGCAGCAGGATGCTCGTCGCGCTGACGCCGTCGGCGTCGTAATCACCATAGACGGTGATCACCTCGCCCTGCCGAACGGCCGCCGCGAGGCGGTCGGCCGCGGCGCCGACGTCGACGAGCGCGTCGGGATCCGTCAGCGACGCGAGGGGGGCGTCCAGAAAATGGCGGGCGAGCTCCGGGGTGTCATAGCCGCGGTTCACCAGGACCTGCGCGAGAATCGGATCGAGGCCCAGCGCCTCTGCCAGAGGGATGGAAACATCGGGCCGGGCCGGGGCAACCATCCACCGCAGCGGCATCAACGTACCCCGCCGCCCGGCTGTAATCGATATGCGGGACGCCTGCTAGCGGGGCTGCGGGGGCGGCGGTTCACCGGCACCCTGCGGGGGCTCTGTCCCGAACGGTGCCGGCCGCTGTCGTTGGGCCTCACGGAGACGCAGTTCGGCATCCCTGACCTGGGCGCGCAGTTCGCGGTGCCGGAACAGGCCGGCGACGTAGAGGACAAAGGCTCCGATCAGCAGCGAGGCGATCATCGCGTACCCGAGCAGCGTATCGTAGCGCCAGCCCAGGAACGTCACCGAGACCGGCGTGCGGTTCTCCAGGGTGAAGACCGCGATGAGCAGGAGCAGGATCACACCGATGACAGCCATCGCTCACGCCCTATTCTCGCGACTCGCGCTTCGAAATCTGCTTCATTCTACACAAGGCAGCCAATCTACTCAATAACCCCGCGATAGTCGGGATCGATCAGCGGACATGGCGGCGGGCGAGTGGGGCGGAGTGCTACTTGGCCTGCGGCACCGGAGAACTGGGTTCTTCGGCCACGACGAGGGTGGTGCGCCGGCTCAACAGGACGGCGCCCGCGACCAGCGCCAGCGCGACGACCACGACGGTGCCGCGGACGACCAGCGAGAGCGGCTGGATCACCACCGGCGCGATGAGGATCGCCACCAGGTTCATCACCTTGATCAGCGGGTTGAGGGCCGGCCCGGCGGTATCTTTGAGCGGGTCACCCACCGTGTCGCCGATCACACCGGCCTTGTGCGCTTCCGTCCCCTTGCCCCCGAGATAGCCGTCCTCGATTTTCTTCTTCGCGTTGTCCCACGCCCCGCCGGTGTTCGCCATGAACACGGCCAGCAGCTGCGCGGTGAGGATGGCGCCGGCCAGGTACGCCCCCAGCGCGCCGGCGCCCAGCCCGAAGCCCACCACCACCGGCACCGCGATGCCGATGAGGCCGGGTCCGAGCAGCTCGCGCTGCGAGGCCTTGGTCACGATGTCCACGCAGCGGGAGTAATCCGGCCGCGCCGTGCCGGCCATGATCCCGGGGATCTCACGGAACTGGCGGCGGACTTCCTCAACCACCAGGAACGCGGACCGGCCCACGGCGCGGATGAGGAACGCCGACACGAGGAACGGCACCGCGCCGCCGATGAGCAGACCGATGAAAATCAGCGGCAGGTTCACCTGGATGCCGACCCGGTTCAGCAGGTCCCCGGCCTGGGCGGCTCCGGCGCCGGCGAGTTCCTGGATCCGCACGAACAGCCTGGCTTCGTCGACGTACGAGCGGAACAGCGCGATCGCCGCGACCACCGCCGTCGCGATCGCAAACCCCTTCGTCAACGCTTTGGTCGTGTTGCCGATCTGATCCAACCGCGCCACGATCCGGCCGGCCAGCGACTCGCCCTGCTCCACGCCCGACATCTCGAAGATCCCGTTCGCGTTGTCGACAATCGGACCGAAGGTGTCCATCGCCAGGATGAACCCGGTCGTGGTCAGCAGCCCCAGCCCTGCCAGCGCGATGCCGTACGCGGCCAGCGCGACGCTCCCGCCGAAGATCGCGTAGGAGGCGACGAGGGTGACGGCGATCGCGAGGATGGACCAGACCGTGCTCTCGAGACCCGATCCCAGCCCCGTCAGGATCATCGTCGCCGGACCCGTCTTCGCCGAGTAGGCGATCTCGCTGACGGCCGCGCGATCCGGATGGGTGAACGCCTCGGTGAGGTAGCTGATGACCACCGCCAGCAGAATGCCGGTCAAGGTGGCGAAGAAGAACCGGAAGTCCGGCGACCCGGTCGTCGGATCCTTCAGGTAGAAGGCGTTGACGAGCCCGAAGCCGATCGTGGCCAGCAGCGCCGCGGCCCAGAACCCGATGTTGATCGGCCGCATCGGATCGCCGATCGCCTCGTCGCGGCCGCGCACCAGCCAGGTCCCGATCATCGAGGCAAAAACCCCGATGGCGCGGACCAGCAGCGGAAAGATGATGAGCTTGAGGGCGAATGCCGCCGCCGTCGCCGGCCCGCCGTAGCGGGCGACGAAGTCCGCGTCCAGCAGCGTCGCCGCGCCCAGGATGATGGCGGCAACCAGCGTGACCTCATAGCTCTCGAACACGTCGGCGGCCATTCCGGCGCAGTCGCCCACGTTGTCGCCGACGTTGTCGGCGATCACCGCCGCGTTGCGCGGATCATCCTCGGGGATGCCGACTTCGACCTTGCCCACCAGGTCGGCGCCGACGTCCGCGGCTTTGGTGTAGATGCCGCCGCCCACGCGCATGAATGCCGCGACCAGCGAGCCGCCGAAGCCGAAGCCGACGAGCACCTTGGTGGCGTTGTCACGGAACAGCATGAAGATGATCGTCGCGCCCAGCAGCCCGAGTCCCACGGTGAACATCCCGGAGATCGTGCCCGCCTGGAACGCGATTTGCAGCGCCTCGCGGTAGCTGCGCCGGGCGGCATTGGCGACGCGGACGTTGCCGCGCACCGCCGACGTCATCCCGACGTACCCTGCCCCGTAGGAAGCGAAGCACCCCAGGAGAAATGCGGCGGCCACGCCGACGGACAGTCCGGGCTGGGCTGCGTAGATCGGCCGGTACAGCAGGTACAGGCCGAGCGTGACTGCGGCAATGAACGGCAGCATCGTGCGCAGTTGGCGATTGAGGTAGGCGAGCGCGCCCTCCTGGATCGCCGACGCGACGGCCACCATCGACGGGGGCCCTGGATCGCGCCCCGAGACCAGGCGGCGCAGATACCCGCCGTATACGAGGGCGATGACGGCGCTGGCCAGGACCACCCAGAGCAGGGTGGTTTCCAGCGATCCAAACTGCGGCAGGGTCAGCGAGGACTCGGTCATCGTCTGCGGCTGCGCCGGCGCTTGCGCGGCGGATTCGAAAAGACCGGCGGCGTGCCGCTATCGGGTGGCGCCGCGCGGTCGGCGGTGACGACAGGCTGGCGGACGGGTTCCGTGGAAACGCGGCCGGCCAGGCGCTCACTCCAGAAGTTCCAGTCGACGAGGATCGGACAGGCGATGAGAATCGAGGAGTAGCCGCCGGTGAAGATGCCGACCATCAGCCCCAGCGCGAAGTTGTGGATCGTCGGGCCGCCGAAGAGGTACACGGCCGCAATCGCCAGGATCGTGGTCAGCGCGGTGTTCAAGGACCGGACCAGCGCCTCGAGGATGCTGCGGTTGACGAGCCGGTCGAATGGTTCTCGAGTGCGCTGGGCGAGGTTCTCCCGCACGCGATCGAACAACACGACCGTGTCGTTGATCGAGTACCCGACGACGGTCAGCAGGATCGCGACGAAGGAGCTGTCGACCTCCAGCCGCAGGATCGCGAACACGCCGATCACTACGAGCAGGTCGTGCAGCAGGGACATGTCGGCGGCGATGGCAAAGCGGATCGATTTGAACCGTACGGCGATGTAGATGATCTGCAGGGCCAGCCCGATGATCACCGCGAGGATGGCGATGTTGCGCAGCTCCTCGCCGATCTTCGGACCCACCGCGTCCTGGCGCAGCACCGTGACCGTCCCAAACTGGTCGCGCATGGCGCGGATCAACGCGGCGGCTTTGCCGGCTTCCAGCGGACGCGTGCGGATCAGCGCCTCCTGACCCGACTTCTGGATCACGCTCTGGCCGGTCGTGAAGCGATCCACGACGGCCCGCACGTCGCCGACGGTGAAGTCCTTCGCCAGCCGCAGCTGCAGGAAGTTCCCGCCGGTGAAGTCCACGCCCCAGTTCAGCGCACCGTGCCCATACGCGGTGTTGTAGATCAACGCGATGATGCCCGGGAGGATAATGAGCAGCGACAGCGCGTACCCGAAGCGGCGCCGGCCGATGATGTCCCAGCTACGCCCGTTCAACGGCGGCCCTCCCCCCGCTGCCCAGGCGCGCCACCAGGCGTTGCCCGCCCATCGCCGCGGCGGTTTCCACAAGCGTCCGCGTCACGGAGATCGCCGAAAACATGTGAGCCGCGATGCCCACGGTCAGGGTGACCGCAAACCCACGGATCGGCCCGCTGCCCAACGCGAACAGCACCACCGCGGCCAGCAGGGTGGTCACGTTGGAGTCCACGATCGTCACGAATGCGCGGCTCCATCCGGTATTGATGGCGGACCGCAGCGTCTTCCCGGCGCGCAGCTCTTCTTTCACCTTTTCGAAGATGATCACGTTGGCGTCGACGGCCATGCCGATCGAGAGGATCAGCGCCGCGATGCCCGGCAGCGTCAGCGTGGCGCGCAATCCGGTGAGGATCGCCAGCATCAGCAGGAAGTACACGCCGAGGGCCAGATCGGCCAGGAGGCCGGCGAACCCGTAGTACAGCACCATGAACAGGATTACCATGACGCCCGCCACCCAGCCGGCACGGATGCTCTGCTCGATCGAGTCCCGGCCCAGCAGCGGGCCGACCGTGCGATTCTCCACGACCTCCACCGGCACCGGCAGCGCACCGCCGCGCAGCAGCACAGCCAGCTCGCGCGCCTCGGTAAGATCTTTGAACCCGCCGCTGATCTGTCCCCGGCCGCCGGTAATCCGGTCGCGGATCACCGGCGAGGAGATGACCTCGTTGTCCAGCACGATGGTCAGGTACCGGCCGATGTGCTGGGCGGTAAAGTCTTCGAACGTCTTCGCGCCCGCCCCCTTGAACTGGAAGTTGACGATCGGCTCGGCCGTGGTCTGATCGAAGGACGCCTGGGCATCGGCCAGGTCGGCGCCGGTCAGGATGACATTCTTGGGCAGCGGGATCGGCTTGTTGGGGGGAGGCAGTGTCACGGTCTTGCCGTCCGCCGACCAGCGCGAGCCGTGCGGCAGCTGGGTCGTGCCGGTGTCGACGAACTCCAGCAGCGCCGTCTTGCCGATGAGGGCGATGGCGCGCTCAGGATCCTGGATCCCGGGCAGCTCGACGATGATGCGGTTGGTGCCCTGGCGCTGAATCGTGGGCTCGACGACCCCGAGCTGATCGACGCGGTTCTCGATGACGTGCGCGGCCGCGTCGACAGCCTCCGACGTCACCTTGACCGCCGGCGTGTCATGCGCTTCGAGCACCAGATGGCTGCCCCCCTGCAGATCGAGG
>JBIOXT010000306.1:0-2436 GCA_044869795.1 bacterium
ACCGACCCGCGGCAGGATCGCTGAGCCCTCCGCGAGAGGGCCGCGACAACGGCAAACCCGGCGAAAGCCGGCGACGCAAAGCTCCGAGGCTACCGCACTGAGCAGGACCAAGCTCAGTGCCACGCCAGTCGGGCCGCCGAACGGACCAACTCCGAAGGAGGGCTCCATGCGTCCCGTTCCCATGCCGTTTCTCGCAGTTTGCGGCTTCAGCGCCTTGCTCACTACCCTCGGCTGCTCGGATGACGCCCGGCCAACCGGACCACTCGCTGCCAAGGATAGTTCCACCCAAGTAGTCCACGCCGCCTTCGTTTCTCCCAGTGGTCACGTCGGGTACTATGTCGCCCCGAACGGCACCAGCACCGGGACCGGTAGCTGGAACAGCCCCTGGGATCTGGCGACCGGCCTGGCCGGCGCCTCCGGCCGCGTCAAGCCCGGCGATACGGTGTGGGTCCGGGGCGGGCGCTACGTGGGGCACTTTAACAGCTACGTCGCCGGCACCGCGGCCGCGCCCGTTGTGGTGCGGGCCTACCCCGGTGAGCGCGCCACCATCGACGGCAATTCCAGCGGCTACAACCCGCTCGTCGTGCGGGGGGCGTGGTCGGTGATCTGGGGCCTCGAGGTCATGGACTCCAACCCAGACCGCTACCACACCCGCCCGCAGTGCGTCTACACGCACGGGCCGCATCAGAAGTACGTCAACATGGTCGTCCACGACTGCAAAATCGGCTTCACGTACTCGAACGAGTCGCCGGGGTCGGAGATTTACGGCTCGCTCATCTTCAACAACGGCTACCAGGGCGACACGAAGGCATACGGGTACGCCATCTACGCCAAGAACGATGGCGCGTATGAGAAGTCGATCGTGGACAACGTGATCTTCAGCCAGTTCTCCTACGGGCTGCACGTCTACACCGACGCCGGGAGCGGGCAGCTCAAGAACATCCGCATCGAGGGCAACGCCCTCTTCAACAACGGCGCGCTCGCCCGGAGCCTCACCTCGGCGGCGAACATCCTGATGGGCGGCGGTGAGCCGGCGGCGCAGATCAAGATCCTCAATAACGCGGGCTACTACTCGGCCGGCATCGGCGGCACGAACCTGAGCCTGGGCTACAGCTCCACGCAGAACGTGGACGCCACCGTCACGGGCAACTACCTGGTGGGCGCCTCGACGGTGCTCTCTGACCGCTACTGGCAGACAACGAACATCGGCGGCAACACGTTTATCGGCTCCGGCCGCATCGTCTCGCTCCTCGACAACACGCCGGCGGGGCAGAGCTTCAGCGGCAACACGCACGTTGGTGACCCGCTGTCCACGGCGTGGGCCTACCTCGGCACCGGCTATACGTGGTTGACCTGGAAGACGAAGACGGGTCTTGGTGCGACGGACGTGGTGACGGCCACCAAGCCCACCGCCACCAAGGTCATCGTCCGGCCCAACAGGTACGAGCCGGGCCGCGCCAACGTCATCGTCTACAACTGGGGCAAGCGGGGCTCGGTGACGGCGGACATGTCGCGGGTGCTCCGCGTGGGCGACCGGTACCAGGTCCACAGCGCACAGGACTTCTACGGTACACCGGTGGCGAGCGGCAGCTACGGCGGTGGGTCGATCACGATCCCGATGACGGCCGTTCAGCCGGTTCAGCCGATCGGCGGATCGCCGACGCCGGCGAAGGCGACGGGTCCCGACTTCGACGTCTTCGTGGTCACGAAGGTCGCGAACTGACGCGGCGCCGGTCGCTCGGCGACGCAGCGGGTCCCGGCGCGGTTGCGCGCCGGGACGCGCTGCATTTATCCGCCGACGCGCGAGAGCTGGTCGCGGGCGGCGGCTACGCTGCGCCCCGTGTAACGCTCCTTGGCCCGCTCCAGTGCCCACGGGAAGAGCGATCGGAACGCGGGGTCGTACGTCCCGAGCTTGGCCGCGACCGCTCGCGTAAGGCCGAGGCGATGCGGCGCGACCTCACTCAGGGCGTGCAGCGTGCGCGCGCACAGTCGCAGGGAGGCGACTCTCGCGCTTCCCCGGCCCGGTGGGGTGCGCCTCCGGCTCAGCCACTCTCCGGCGCGCTCGGCCAGCCAGCGCCTGTAGTCGGCTTCCGATGCCGGTGAGAGGAAGCTGTGCTGCTCGAAGAACAGCACGGAAGCGGCCTTCTTCCGCATGCCGAACTTGTCGCGGGGGGCACCCGCCTCCTCGACGATCCGGCGGCAGATGGGGCGGCTGTAGTCCCCCGGGATGTCCCAGGGAGACATCTCCGGCGAGTTGCTGATCGCGGCAATGGCTTCGCTCTGCGCGCACCCGAGGAACGGGATGGCGCAATTGATGAACCCCGCCCAAAGGCGGTATTCGGTCAGCGACAGGCCGGATGTGTCCTTCCGGGTCATGGCGCTCAGCGCCGCCGATGCCTTCTTCCCCCAGATCACCCCGCCCCAATGCCCCAACAG
>JBIOXT010000307.1:0-5369 GCA_044869795.1 bacterium
GCCCATGGCCATCATGCTCCGGCCGCGGGCGGCCAGAAAGGCCCAGATGCCGACCGCGAGGTGAACGAGGTTGTCCAACGGGTTCTCAAGGTTGGCCACGCCGATGTTCGGCGCGGGATTGCCGCGCGCAACGAAGCCCCACACCGCAAACACGATCGCCACGATGCCGACCACGTAGACCAGCGAGCGCTGCCCCGACTCGCTCATGGTGCGGGCCGCGATGAGGGCCACGATTCCCAGAATGGTGTGGGCCCAGTTCTCGCCAGCATCGAAGTACAGGGCGTCCCCGAACCGCACGCCCAGGAAACCAATGATGCCCAACAGCAGAAGAATGACACCACCCCACGTCAAGAATTGCTTGGGATTCATCGCTTCATCTCCTTTTCAGTCTGCCGTCGCATGCCTCGTCGTCCTCGCTCTCCCCCCTCCCGCAATCAGCACTTCGAGAATCCGCAGGACCGGCAGGACGCGCAGCCGTTCTCGTGCACCAGCGATGCGCCGCAGTCCGGGCAGATGCCGATGAACTCCAGCGGTGTCGCGTGCTGCTCCGCGGCGGCGAGGACTCCTTCCCCGCCGTCGGCGCCGCCATTCCCGTTGCCGGCGGCCACGGTCGTGCTGCTGTTGAACCGCAGCGGTTCCTGGCGGACGCGGGGGCTGGGCACCGGCAAGACGTCGGCGCGCGGAAAGGCCTTGTCCGGCCGGAAGTCGTCGCCGTACAAGCCGCGGCCCAGGGCCAAGGCGATCGCCTGCGCGATCGTGGTGACGCGGACGACCGTCCCGCTGATGGAACGGTCGAACGCCACCTCCTTGCTCTGCACCCGCCACAACTGTTCAATCACCTGACGCGGGTCGACCCCGGCGCGCAGCGCCAGCGAGGCCAGCCGGCCGCAGGCCTCCGCCTCGACGTCGAAGGAGTGCACGAACACTTCACAGACCCCGAGCTCGTCTTCATTGATCACCACGTAGACGCGGCCGCGCGGTGTTTCGACGCGCTCGGTGCGCCCGCTGGTGACCTTCGGCCGCGAACGCGGACTCGGCCGGACTTCGGGCTCTATCACCGGCACGGGCTCGGTCGCGGCTTTGCCGGCCGCCTTCGCCTGCGCTTCGGTGATGAGGATGCCTTCGCGGCTGCCCTCGCGATAGACGGTGATGCCTTTGGCTCCCAGCTTCCAGGCCAGGAAGTAGATGCGTTCCACTTCCTCCGGCGGCGTCTCGCGGGGCAGGTTCACGGTACTGCTGATGGAGTGATCGATGTGTTTCTGGATCGCGGCCTGCATCTGCACGCGCATGTCGGCTTTGATCTGATGGGCGGTCACGAAGAACGCCGGGAGTTCGTCCTCGCGCTCGAGCCCCATCAGGGCCATGTACTCGCGCACCAGCGCGTGGTAGACCTTGAAGGTCTCCTGCGACAGCGACTCGGAACGCCGGATGTACGACAGATCGAAAATCGGCTCGATGCCGCTGGTCACCCCGGCCAGCGCCGCGCCGCTGCCGACCGGGGGCACGGTCAGGCAGGCCACGTTGCGCATCCCGTGGCGGCGGATCCGCTCCAGCGTCGCCGGCTGCAGCGTGCCGAGGAACCGCCCGCGCAGGTGCTGGACCGCATCGTAGGCCGGAAACGTTCCCTTCTCCGCCGCCAGGACGGCGCTCTCGTCGTAGACCACGTTCTTGATGCGATCGAACAACCCGTCGGTGAACTGCACCGCGTCGTCGGCGTCGTACTTCAGCCGCAGCTTGATCAGCATGTCGCCCAACCCGGTGAAGCCGACGCCGATGCGGCGGCTGCGCAGGCTGGCGCCCTTCTGCTCGGGCAGCGGATGCCGGTCCGCGTTGTAGTCCAGCACATTGTCGAGAAAGCGCGTCGCGTACCGCAGCGCCGGCTCGAGGCGATCCCAGTCCACGCGCGCGGTCGAGGTGAAGGGTTCGACGACGAACTGGGCCAGGTTGACGTTGCCCAGGCAGCAGTTCCCGTACGGCTCGAGGGGGATCTCGCTGCACGGGTTCGTCGTGATGACGTCCATGCCGCTGTACTCCGACGTCGACCACCGTTTGATGCCGTCCCAGAAGATCAGCCCCGGCTCCGCGTAGTCCCGCGCCCCGCGGATCAACTCGTTCCACAGCTCACGCGCCCGCACGGTCTTGCTGTAGGAGGCGCGCTCGTTCTCAAACGACAGGTGCCAGTCGTCGTCCGCCTCCACGGCGCGCATGAACGCATCGGAGACCCGGACACTGATGTTGGCGAAGCGGACGCGGTCCAAGTTGCGCTTGACCTTGATGAAATCCAGCACGTCGGGATGGTTGTCGGCGATCGTGATCATCAGCGCGCCGCGGCGGCCGGACTGCCCGATCGTGCCCGTCGTCAGCGAGAACAACTCCATGAAGGACACCGAGCCCGTACTGCTGCGCGCGGCATTGTTCACCGGCGCACCGCGGGGCCGCAGCACGCTGATATCGGTGCCCACCCCGCCGCCCAGCGAGTAGGTCCGCGCGGCCTGCTTCATCCACTCGAAGATCGACTCGATCGAGTCGTCGTGCACCGGCAAAACGTAACAGTTGAGCAGCGTCACCCGCTTCGGGTTGCCCGCGCCGTGCATGATGCGGCCGCCGGGAATGAACCGGAAGTCATCGAGCAGCCAGTAGAACTTCTGCTCCCATTCCGCCCGCTTCTCGGCGGTCGACTCCACCGACGCCAGCTCGCGGGCAATGCGTGCCCACATCTGGTCCGGCGTCCGCTCCACGACCGCGCCGGCGGTATCGCGCAGCGCGTACTTGTCGTGAAACACGCGGGCCCGGAGGTCATCGCCCCGGAAGTAGTCCAGCGTCTCCTGCGGCAAGTCAGTGGTAGGGTGCGTCGCGATCGCGTCGGCGTCCACGGGGCTCACTCCTTTCGGATCGTCACCCGGTGCGCCGGGAGCGCGGCCGGGCGCGGGAGATGCGTGCGGAACGGGCGGAGCGTGGGGAACTCGATGGGGCAGTTTTCCCGGCGTCAATACCGATCAGGGGAACCTGCGCCCGATGGGCCTCTTCCCGGCGGCGCCGTTCCTTGAGGATTTCGGCTTCCTCCACCAACGTGTCGAGATCGCTGAAGCGGCGGTGCTCCGATGCGAACCGCACATAGGCCACGTCGTCCAGCGGCCGCAGGCGCTCCATGACCATTGCACCGATCTGCAGAGTACTGATCTCGTGCTCACCGCTGCCCAGCGCCTCGCGTTCGACGTCGGCGACGATCCGCTCGAGATCATCCATCGAGACAGGCCGCTTCCCGGTCGCCCGGACCAGCCCGGCGAGGATCTTCTCGCGGGCAAACGGCTCACGCCGCCCGTCACGCTTGACGACCATCAGCGGGGCGTGGTCCATCCGCTCGTAGGTGGTAAAGCGGCGGCCGCACTCCAGGCACTCGCGGCGACGTCGAATCGATCCGCCGTCGTCTACGGGCCTGGAATCAAGGACTTTGCTCTCGCCGTGTGCGCAGTAGGGACATCTCATGCGGCAGGACCCCTACAACATCTAGGGCATCACCGATTCTATTGCCCAAGATGTGGGGTGTCAATGACCAAATTTGCCGGCTTGTGGCAGGGAAACCGGGCCTCTGCCGCGCGTGTGAGCCGCGCTGGCCCAGGAACTACCCGGTCGTCGCGGCCTGTTCCTGGGTCAGAAACCGAACGGCCAGAAACAGGCAAAACGCCGCATAAGTGAGGGTGGTGCCTGCGGTCAGCAGGAGATGGACCCAATCCGGCCGGCCGATCAGCAGCTGGCGGAGGCTGAACACGGCGTTGAGGCCGGGGACGACATACGTCCAGGCGGACCGCTGCCAGCTCTCCAGAAACTGAGCGGCGATCGCCGGGAGCGTGAGGAGCACGTACAGGGGGGTGAAGAACTGCTGGGCTTCGCGGACGCTGCGGGCGACGATGCTCAGCGCCAGCTGCAGCGCGCTGAGGAACGCGCCCAGGGTCAGAGCGATCAGCACGATCAGGACTGCCGTGCCGGCCGGCGGGACCAGCAGCGTCTTCTGCAGCCCCGCCACGCCCCAGGCCGCACCCAGGCGCATCGTGATCAGCGTCGTCAGCATCACCATCAGCACCGCCGCCATCGACGCCGCCGTGATGGCGAGGAACTTTCCCGCGGCGAGCACCCAGCGGGACGGTGGGGTGACCAGCAACGCCTCCAGCGTGCGGCGCTCGCGCTCCCCCGCTCCCAGGTCCAGGGCGGCGTACTGCCCGCCGAGGAGGGCCCACACGGCGATGAAGAACGGCAGGATGCCCGCCAGCAGCAGCCCACCCAGCCGGCGTTCGTCGGCGATGTTCTTGTCGCGGATGTCGATGGGCGCGAGGTCCCGCTCCGTCAACCCGCGCGCACGGATGCGCTCCTCGGTGACGCGCACGCTGTAGTTGGCGATCAGCTCCAGGACCCGAGCCCGGGCCAGGCGCGACTGGGCTTCGCCCTCGTCGTAGAGCAGCGTGACCTCGGCCTGGCCGATCCGCAGCAACCGTTTGAAGTCTGCGGGGATCTCCAGCACCGCGCCGACCTCTCCGCGCTCGAGGGCCGCCCGCGGCTGGGCAAGCCGCACCGGGGTGAAGAGCTGGTTCTTCCGGCCCATCGCCACGAGGTCGGGCGCCACCTCTCCGCCCACGATCGCCACCGTGGGCAGGGCTCGGCGCAGCGTCTGCTGCTGGCGCTGCGCCAGCAATGGGATGCCGACGGTGACCACCGGCATCATCACGACCGGCAGCAGCAGCGCGACGATCACGGTCCGCCGGTCCCGAAACGATTCCACCATCTCCTTGCGAAACACGACGCCGATCGTCCCGCGGTCGCGCCAGTGGGCGGCCAGGTCTTGCACGAACGGGGCGGTCCTGACCCGGCGGATCCCTGCGCGCACGGATTCGAGGAAACCGCCCCAGGAGTCCGGAAATGGTGAGGGCCGCACCGGCTAGAACCGCAGCAGCGTTATTTCGATGGGAACGACGCTGAGGATGAAGATCACCAGCAGGGCCGCCCCGATCAGGATGCGTGACCAGCTGGGCGGGGAGACGTCATCGAGCGGCCCGGGATGGTAGCCGCGGGCCGTCAGCAGCAGCACCGCGATCAGCGCCGCCATCAGCCAGTAACGCAGGACGACCGCCACGCCGACCCCAACCCACGATGCGATGCGGTGGAAGCGGGCGCCGAACAGCGCCCGGACCGCATGGCCGCCGTCGAGCATACCCGCCGGCAGGAGGTTCAGGCTCGTCACCAACAGTCCGATCCACCCGGCAAACAGGACCGGATGCATCAGCACGACGGCGCCCTCCGCGGGGTGCAGGAGCAGCCCGGTCAGCCACCTGATCAGCAGGGGATCGGGATAGTTTACCAAGACCTGGCCCTGCACC
>JBIOXT010000308.1:0-3901 GCA_044869795.1 bacterium
CCGGGCGAGGAGGGCCGCCGTAATCCGGGAGCCGATGAACCCGGTTCCGCCGGTGACGAGGATCATGCGCAGCCGTTGGCCATGGGAACTCTGTTATGATATCATACCATTTTGCAGGGCGTCAAACGGCACCTCAGGAGGCCGGCATGGCTGATTTTGGATGGATGGGCGTCGATTGGGAGCAGCGGATCAACTGGGACCGCCTCCGGCGCGAGCGGCTTGAGCGCGCGAAGGCGGCGCTGGCGGAGAGTGACCTCGACGCGCTGTTCGTCTTCCGGGTCGAAGACGCCCGGTACCTCACGGGCCACCGCAGCCATCTCGGCCCCGTCGCGGCCCTTGGATTCGGCACCGTGGTCCTCGACCGCGGCGGGCACCTCGTGCTGTATACAATGGACCGCGATACCTGCCTGGAGTCGATGCCGTGGCTTGAGCCTGATCAGATTCAGGGCCGGGCGAACGTCCGCGACCACACCGGGACCGTGAACTGGGCGAAGTCGGTGGCCGCCGAGTTCAAGCTGCCCGACCGCGCGAAGATCGGTGTCGACCTGTGGACGCCCCGCATCCAGGCCTCCCTGGAGGGCGTGTTTTCCAACGCCGAGTTCGTCGACGGCAACGACGTGATGGCCAAGGCGAAGCTCATCAAGACCGAGGATGAGCTGACCTGCATCCGGACCGCTGCCGTGTTGACCGAGATCGGGTTCCAGGCCGCGCTCGACGTGCTGAAGCCGGGGGTCCGCGAGTGCGAGGTGCTGGCCGCGGCGTGGGGCGCGATGACCGCCCACGGCAGCGAGTGGACGCAGTGCGCCAATATCGTCGCGTCCGGTCCGTACACCGCCCCCTACCGGCGGTTTACCTCCGATCGCATCATCCGCGAGGGCGACCTCGTCATCATCGACGTCGGCGGGTGCTACAACGGCTACTGGGGCGACTTCACCCGGACGTACGTCTGCGGCAACATGCGGCCGACCCCTGAACAGATCGATCTGCACCAGGCCTGCTACAACGCGTTGTTCAGCGCCTGCGCGGCGGCCCGCGTGGGGAACACCAACTACGACGTGTACAAGGCGGCCCTCCCGTACGTGCGCGACAATCTCGGCCACGGCGCCGGCGTCAACCCCTGGGAGCCGCCGTACTTCAGCGCGACGACCAAAGACGAGCCGATGGCGCTGCAGAAGAACATGGTCTTCAACCTCGAACCCTATGCCGGGAAACCCGGCGTCGGCGGCGCCCGCCTGGAGAACAACGTGATTGTCACCGACGGCGATCCGGAAATCTTCACCACGCTGCCGTTCGACGAGCGGCTGCTCAAAGAGGTCCACCCCTTGGACAAGACGACCGGGCGGCACTACCGCTAGCGGCGGGGACATCGGTGCGCCGACGATGACGGCCGTAGTCCTCCACGCGCCGAATACCCTGCGACTGGAACGCCGTGAGGCCCCCGCGGTCCCGAAGGGCTGGGTGCGGGTCGGTGTCGAGGCGGCGGGCATTTGTGGAACCGACGTGGCGATCTACACGGGCGACTACCCCGCCCGCCTGCCGGTCGTGCTGGGCCACGAGTTCGCCGGGCGCGTGCTCGAAGTCGGCGATGGTGCGGAACGTCTTCACGTCGGCGACACCGTCGCGGTGGAGGGCGGATGGGCATGCGGCGAGTGCGCCGAATGCCGGATGGGCCGCCGTGCGCGGTGCCTCGCCCGCCGGCTGCTGGGTCGGACCGTCGATGGATGCTTTACGGAGCAGCTCGTCGTGCCCGCGGACATCGTGTATCCGGTCGGCCCCACCGTCTCGGCGCACGCCGCGCAGGCGATGACGACGCTGGCCACCGCGCTCCATGCGGCCGATCGAGCCGGAGATCTGGCCGGCGCCCGCGTGGCGATTGTCGGGTGCGGCCACGCCGGATTACTGCTGCTCCAAGTTGCCCGGCTGCGGGGCGCGGCCGGCGTGACGGTCGTGGGGAGGCGCGAATCGCGCCTCGCGTTCGCCCGGCGTCTGGGCGCCGACGAGGTCGTCACCCTCGACGAGTTCTCCGAATGGGTCCGCGGAGCGGAGCGACAGGAGCACGATGTGTCATTTGAGGCCTCCGGGACCGCGCGCGGTCTCGCCGAAGCCATGGAGATGACGCGCGCCCGCGGGCACGTCGTGGCGTACGGGATCATCACCGGGATGCTCGGGGAAGTCCCCGGCCGGCATCTCTACACGCGGGAACTGGCGATCATCGGCTCGAAGGGAGCCGACGGGACCTATCAGGAGGCGATCCGCCTCCTGACCGACGGCAAGGTGGAGACCGAGATGCTCGTCACGCACACGCTGCCGCTGCGCGATGCGGAGCGTGGATTCGAGTTGATGCTGGATCGGTCGGGAAGCGCGCTGAGGGTCGTGCTCGAGCCCGATGGGCACGCGCCGCGAGAGGTGACTCGATGAAGCAGGGTGCACGGACGGTCCGCACTCGCCGCGATGGCGGGCGCCAGTCGTTCCGCCGCGTGAAGACCAATGAGGAACGCCTGTACCAGGAGGTCGTCCGGCAGATCGAGAGCCGCATCCTGCGCCGCGCGCTCAAGCCCGGCGACATGCTGCCTCCGGAGCGGGTCATGGCCGAGCAGTTCAGGGTCAGCCGGACCGTGATCCGTGAGGCGACCAAGGCGCTGGAGCTGCAGGGCTTGGTCGAAGTCCAGCACGGGCGGGGCGTGATGGTCGCCACGCCGTCTCTGGACAACGTCGCCGATTCGCTGCTGCGCTACATGCGGATCCGGGAGAGCCCAATCTGGGCCCTGTGGGAGCTGCGCAGCATCATCGAGGTCGAGATTGCCGGGCTCGCCGCCGAGCGGTGGGAGGACGACGACCTCGCGCAGATCAAGGCGCAGCTGGCGCGGTTGGAGGCATCGGTCGAGGATCCGCAGCAGTACATCGAGCACGATTTCGAATTCCACCGCGCGATCGGGCGGGCGGGGCACAACCCTCTGTTTCCCAGCGTCCTCGAGCCGTTCGTCTCGCTGCTGCTGGAGAGCCGGCGGCTCGGCGCCAGCGTGCCGAACGCGCCGCGGCGATTGTTCGTCGTGCACCGGCGGATCGTCGACGCGATCGAGAAGCGCGATCCCGCCGCGGCCCGGGAGGTGATGCGGGAACACTTCGCGCAGGTCGCCGAGTTCCTCGCCGAGAGCCAGGCGGTCAGCGGGCGCTAGCGACCGGAGTCTCCAGGTGCCGGTTGTTGGAACGATGGGGCATCGGTTCCCCGACGCGGCCATCGAGGCGGCCGTGCTCGAGCCCCTGGGTATTGCCGTCCAGTGGCTGGGTGACCGGCCCAAGGAGGAAGCGCTACTGGCGGCGCGTGAGGTGGACGGGGTGCTGCTCGGGGCGATGTTCGCGCTCGATGCCGCCGCGCTCGCGCGCCTCGGGCGCTGCCGGGTCGTCGTGCGATACGGCGTCGGCGTGGACAACGTCGACCTCGACGCCGCGGCGCGCGCCGGCATCACCGTCTGCAACGTCCCCGACTACGGCGTTGAGGAAGTCGCGAACCATACGCTGGCTCTGCTGATGCTGTTCGCGCGGCGCCTCGATGTCTGGGGGGCGGCGGTCCGGCGCGGTCAGTGGAGCGATGTCATCCCGACGGTGCGGCTCCGCCGCCTCAGCCGCTCAACGCTCGGCGTGCTCGGCGCAGGACGCATCGGCCGCGCCGTGATTGCCCGGGCCGCGCCGATCTTCGGGCGCGTCCTGGCCCATGACCCGCTCGTGGGGGCCGACGCGATCCGCGCAGCCGGCGCCGAGCCTGCTTCGCTCGAGGGCGTCCTCGCGGAGAGCGACTTCCTCACCATCCACGTGCCGTCCACCCCGGCGACGCGCGGGCTGCTCTCGGCCGAGCGCCTGCAGCAGATCCGGTCCGGCGCGGTCGTTGTGAACTGCAGCAGGG
>JBIOXT010000309.1:0-3777 GCA_044869795.1 bacterium
GCCGCGCTCCCCGGCCTGCTGGCCGCCCAGAACATCCCGCGCTCGGTGAAGGTGACCATCGACGTCGATCCGGTGGACTTGCTGTAAGAGCGGTTGGTAGTTCCAACCACCAACTCGGATCGTTACACTTAGGCGCGTGGACGTGATCACGACCGAAAGTCCAAAAGCGGGTGTCTTGCGCCGGAAGGCCAAACCCGTCGGCAAGGTAACCCCCGACGTCCAGCATCTGGTGGATGCGATGATCGAGACCATGCACGAGTACAACGGCGTCGGGCTCGCCGCCCCACAGGTCGGCGTGAGCAAACGCATCTTTGTCGCCGAGGTCGAGGAGAAACTCTACGTCCTCATCGACCCGCAGATCGTCCGGCGCCTTGGCGAAGAGACCGCCACCGAAGCCTGCCTGTCCATCCCCGGCATCGCCGCCGACGTGCCTCGGGCCGCCGCGGTGACCGTGAAAGCCAAGAGCCGCCGGGGCCGCGGGATGACCGTCAGCGCATCGGGACTGCTGGCGCGCGTCTTCCAGCACGAGATCGATCACCTCGACGGCGTGTTGTTCCTCGATCGCGTCGTGGACAAGTCCACCATCAGGGAAGTGGCCGAGTCGGCCGAGGTCGAGGTGGCGCCGGCATCGGAATGATCACGGGCCGCAGGCTGCGCGCGGTCTTCCTCGGCACGCCCGAGTTCGCGGTTCCCGCGCTCCAGGCGGTCGACGCCATCGCCGAGATCGTCGCTGTGGTGACCCAGCCCGACCGCCCGAAGGGGCGGGGCCGGCACGTCGTCTCGCCGCCCGTTGCCGATGCCGCCCGCGCGCTGGGCATC
This sequence comes from bacterium, assembly GCA_044869795.1. Lineage (GTDB taxonomy): Bacteria > Sysuimicrobiota > Sysuimicrobiia > Sysuimicrobiales > Kaftiobacteriaceae > DASXUC01. Next base: position 820 of record JBIOXT010000309.1, read on the forward strand.
CCGCTGCTGCAGCCCGGCCGGCTGAAATCGCCTGAGGTCATCGCGCGGCTGCGCGAACTCGCGCCCGACGTCGTCGTCACCGTCGCGTATGGGAGGATCATCCCGCGCGAGATGCTTGCCCTGCCGCCGCTGGGCTGCATCAACCTCCATCCGTCGCTGCTGCCGAAGTACCGCGGGGCGTCGCCGATCCCGCGGGCGATCGAGGCCGGGGACGCCGTCACCGGCGTGACGATCATGTACCAGAGCGAGGAGCTCGATGCCGGCGATATCATCCTCCAGCGCGAGGCGCCGATCGATCCGGCCGACACCGCGGCGTCGCTGGAAGACAAACTCGCCGGGATCGGCGCCACAGCGCTCGTAGACGCCCTGGAGCTGATCGCCGCCGGGCGCGCGCCGCGGCGGGCGCAGGATCATGATGCCGCGACCTACGTCGGGAAGCTGACCAAGGAAGACGGACGGATGGACTGGGCAAGACCGGCATCGGTCCTCGGCGATTTCATCCGCGCCATGGACCCATGGCCGTCGGCGTATACGACGCACCGCGGCCGGCTGTTGAAGATCTGGCAGGCGTCGGCGGTGCCGGACCCCGATGGCGGGCCGCCGGGATCCGTGGTCGACGTGCGCCCCGGCGAGGGGTTCGTGGTGGCCACGGGCGGCGGGGGCCTGCTGGTGACCGGCGTGCAGCCGGAAGGCCGGCGGCGCATGACGGCGGACGAGTACGCCCGCGGTGCGCGCCTGCAGCCGGGCGAGCAATTGATATAATACAAAGCGGAGGCGAGCGAACCCCATGCCGTTCTTCTTCTACAATCCCGAGTCGTACATCGTGCTGCTGCCCGCGGTCCTCCTCGCGATCTACGCCCAGTGGAAGGTCTCGTCGACGTTCCGCAGGTACTCGGAGATCCGGTCCAGCACCGGCTACACAGGGGCCCAGATCGCGACGGAGCTGCTGCGCCGCAACGGCATCACCGACGTGAAGGTCGAGCCGGTGCAGGGGATGCTGTCGGACCACTACGACCCGCGGCAAAAGGTGCTGCGCCTGTCCCCCGACGTCTACGGCAGCGATTCGATCGCGGCGATCGGCGTCGCGGCGCATGAGACCGGCCATGCGCTGCAGGATCAACAGCACTATCCGGCGCTCGGCCTGCGCTCGGCCATCGTGCCGATCGCGACCTTCGGCACGACGGCGGCCTGGATCCTGTTCATCATCGGATTCGCCGCCAGCGCGCCCAGGTTGATGGACCTCGGCATCCTGTTCTTCCTGGGCTACGTCGTCTTTGCGATCGTCACGCTGCCGGTGGAGTTCAATGCGAGCAGCCGTGCCGTGGCGCAGCTTACCGGACAGGGCTTGGTCCTGCCCCAGGAAGCCGACGGTGTCCGCGCCGTCCTCAACGCCGCGGCTCTGACCTACGTCGCTGCGGCGGCGATGGCGCTCGCCAACCTGGTGCGGCTGATCATCCTCCGCAATTCCCGCGACTGAGTCGGGATGAGCCGGACGGCGCCTCCCGCCCGGCGTGGACGTTCGTCCGCCCGCGACGTCGCCGTGACCATTCTCGTCCGCATCGAGCGCGAGCACGCATTCGCCAATCTCCTCCTGCACCACGCCATCGCCGACGCCGGGTTGTCCGGGCCCGACGCCGGGCTGGCGACCGAACTCGTCCTGGGGGTCCTGCGCTACCAGAGCCGGTTGGACTGGACGCTCGAGGGCGCGCTGGCGCGCCCGATGGACGAGCTGCCCGTGCGCATCCGCGCCATCCTGCGGACCGGCGTCTACCAACTGCTGCGGCTCTCGCGCGTGCCTCCGCGTGCCGCCGTCTCCGAGGCCGTCGATCTGGCCAAGCGCCACGGTCACGCCGGGACCGCGGCGCTGGTGAACGCCGTGCTCCGCCGCGTGGCGTCCTCCGGCGAACGCCCATTGCCCGCGGAGCCGCTGGCGCGTCTCAGCGTCGAGCATGCTCATCCGCAGTGGCTGGTCCGCCGCTGGGTCGATCGTCTGGGCCGGGCCGACGCCGAGGCGCTCTGCCGTGCGAACAACCTGCCGGCACCGCTCTATGTCCGTCTCAATCTCCTGCGTGGGTCGCGCGAGGCGATGCTGGCGGGTCTGCGCGCGGCCGGTCTGACCGCCGTGCCGACGCCGCTTCCGGAAGGGGTTGAGATCCGGGGGGAGTTCGGTGAACGCCATCGCCTGGCGGAGGAGGGGGTGCTGACCGTGCAGGATCTCGGGGCGATGCTGGTGACCCACGTGCTCGATCCCCAGCCCGGTGAGACGATCATCGACGCCTGCGCGGCGCCGGGAGGGAAGGCGACGCACATCGCGGAGCGGATGAGCAATCAAGGCCGCGTGCTCGCCTGTGATCTCCACGCAGGGAAGCTCGCCGCCACCGCCCGGCGGGCGGCGGCGGTCGGCGCGACGATCGTCCAAACATCCGTGCAGGATGCGCGCGATCTCGGCAGGGTGTTCCCCGCCCGGGCCGACCGCGTGCTCGTCGACGCGCCCTGCACGGGACTGGGTGTCGTGCGCCGGCGTCCGGACATCAAATGGCGGGTCCGGCCCGCAGATCTCGATCGACTCTCCCGGCTCCAGCTGCAGATCCTCACCGGCGCGGCCGCGGCGGTCCGCCCAGGCGGAGTGCTGGTCTACAGCGTCTGCACGACGGAACCTGAGGAGGGAGAAGTGGTGGTGGGGGAATTCCTGCGCGGCCATCCGCAGTTTGTCCGCCGGCCCTTTCCACCGCTGCCCGAGGGCCTGGGCACTGAGACGGATTCCGGTATGATGTCGGTGTGGCCGCACCGCCAGGGGACCGACGGGTTCTTCATCGCCCGAATCCGGCGGTCCGCCGACGAACGATGAATGCACCTACGGCAGACTCCCGAGAACTGAAAGGGCTCTCGCTCAGCGAGCTGGAGGAGTTCGCGCAGTCCATTGGCGAGCCTGCCTACCGCGGACGCCAGCTGGCGCCC
>JBIOXT010000310.1:0-4321 GCA_044869795.1 bacterium
GAAGAGGCGTACTCGCAGGTGCGGGACGCCGTTGCGGGCGGGGGCACCTGTCTGTTCGTGGGCACCAAGAAGCAGGCCCAGGATGCGATCCGCGAGGAGGCCGTCCGCGCCGGCCAGCCGTACGTCAGCCAGCGCTGGCTGGGCGGCATGCTGACCAACTTCCAAACCATCCGCAAGCGGGTCGAGCGGCTGCGCGAGATCGAGGACATGCGCGACCGCGGCCTGATGGACGTCCTGACCAAGCGTGAGCAGGCCCGCCTGGTCGAAGAACTGGAGCGGTTGGAGAAGTACCTCGGCGGGATCAAGACGATGACCTCGCTGCCCGCCGCGGTCTACGTCGTCGATACGCGCAAGGAGCACATTGCCATCGCGGAGGCCCGCAAGCTGGGCATCCCGGTCGTGGCGATCATCGACACGAACTGTGATCCGGACGAGGTCGACTACCCGATCCCCGGCAATGACGATGCCATCCGCGCCGTGCGGCTGATTACCAGCCGGATCGCCAACGCGGCAATGGAAGGCCTGGAGGAACGGCGTAAGCGCGAGGTCGTCGAGACCGAGGAAGGCGTCGAGGCCGGCCCGGAGCCCGCCTACGACGAGTCGGAAGCGGAGAAACCGTCGGTCGAATCGATCGAAGGCCTCGGCGAGGAGTTCACGGCGTCGCCGGCGGAGGAGGATCTCGTCGCCGCGCCGGCCACAGCCGACAACGAACGCACCAATCGCTAGCGTCTTGTTGCGTCTCCTCGCGTCGTGTCGCGTCTCGAAATGCAGACGGGACGCAAATAGGACGCAATAAGACTCAACAGGACGCAATAAGACGAGTAGAAGGTGATCGAGTGAGCAGCAAGGCACCGACAACGGCAGCGACGGCTGAACTCGTGAAGGAACTGCGCGCACGCACGGGCGCCGGGGTCATCGACTGCCGCAACGCGCTGGCCGAGGCCGGCGGGGATCTCGACAAAGCCGCCGAGATCCTCAAGGCGAAGGGGCTGGCGTCGGCGCAGAAGAAGTCGGGCCGGGTCGCCGCCGAGGGGCTGGTCGACGCGTACATCCACACCGGCGGCAAGGTCGGCGCGATGGTGGAAGTGGACTGCGAGACGGATTTCGTCGCCCGCACGGAGGAGTTCAAACGGCTGACGCGAGACGTCGCGATGCAGGTCACCGCGACCGCGCCGCAGTTCGTGAGCCGCGATCAGATTCCCGCCGGTGTGCTCGAGGCCCAGCGCGCGGCCTTCGCCGCGGAGCTGGCCGGCAAGCCCGCGGCCGCCGTGGACGGCAAGCTCGAGAAGTGGATCCAGGAGGTCGTGCTCCTGGAGCAGCCGTTCATCAAGGACGAGAGCAGGCGCGTCGGGGATCTCATTACCGAGGCCGTGGCCAAAATCGGCGAGAACATCCAGGTGCGGCGGTTCGCACGATTCAAGACAGGCGAGTGAGCTCGAACAACCGAATCCTGTTGAAGCTCAGCGGCGAGGCCCTGGCCGGCGACGGCGACACGGGCCTCGACCCACATGTGCTCCGCCTCGTGGCGCACGAGGTCCGGGACGTCACCGGCCGCGGCGTCCAGGTGGCGATCGTCGTCGGCGGGGGCAACATCGTGCGCGGCGCCGACATGAGTCTGCGGCTCGGGATCGACGAGGTCGCGGCGCACCACATGGGGATGCTGGCGACCGTGATCAACGCGCTGGCGCTGCAGGATGTCATGGAGAAGGACGGGCTGGTCACGCGCGTCTGTACCGCCCTCGAGATGCACCAGATCGCCGAACCGTACATCCGCCGGCGGGCCATCCGCCACCTGGAAAAAGGCCGCGTCGTGATCTTCGCCGGCGGCACCGGCAGCCCGTACTTCTCGACCGACACGGCGGCGGCGCTGCGCGCGATCGAGATCGAAGCGGACACCCTCCTGATGGCGAAAAAGGGCGTCAGCGGCGTCTACGACAAAGACCCCAACATCCATCCCGACGCGGTGATGTTCCGTCGGCTCAACTACATGGATGTGCTGAACCAGGAGCTGAAGGTGATGGATGCCACCGCGGTCGCGCTGTGCAAGGACAACGACATGGACATCATCGTCTTCGACGTCGCCCAGCCCGGCAACATCACCCGCGCCGTGCTGGGCGAAGAGGTCGGGACGCTGGTCAGCCGCCCGCGGTAGGCCCTGCGGGCCGGTGTCTCGATGATCAACGACGTCATGAGCGATGCGAGAACCCGGATGCACAAGGCGATCGACGCCACCAAGCACGAGTTCGCGTCGCTGCGGACCGGCCGCGCCAGTCCGGCGCTGCTGGAGCAGATCCGCCTGGACTACTACGGCGTGCCGACCCCGATCCCGCAGCTCGCCACGGTCTCCGTGCCGGAGCCCCGGCTGCTCGTCATCCAGCCGTGGGATAAGAAGATGGTCAAAGACGTCGAGCGGGCGATCATGAAGAGCGAGCTCGGCCTGGTGCCGTCGTCCGACGGCACGGTGGTGCGCGTGCCGATCCCGCCGCTGACCGAGGAGCGCCGCAAGGATCTGGTCAAAGTTGCCCGCAAGCACGCCGAGGAAGGCCGCGTAGCGATCCGCAACATCCGCCGGGAAGCGAAGGAGCTGATCGAAGAGCTCGAAGACGACGGTGAGGTCTCGGAAGATGATGCCAAGCGCGGCCTCGACGAGCTCCAGAAGCTGACCGACAAGTCGATCGCGGACATCGACGCGCTGCTGGCGGCGAAGGACACCGAGATCATGGAAGTGTAGCCGCTCGTGCCTTCCGTGCCCGACGTGATCGGTCTCCCGCTGGAAGACGCCCGCGCCCGCCTGACGGCTGCCGGGGTCGACATTACCTCGGTGACCGAGACCCGTTCCCCGCAGCGCGTCGAGCTGACCGGACCCCTGCGCGTGATCCGCGTCCGGGGCGACGGTCCGGTCGACGTCGTGGTGACCCGCGAGCGCTACGTGCCCGTGCCGCGGACCCCCTGATGGAGGCCCGTCCCGTTCCCGGCGCCCGGCACGCGGCGACGGCGTCGCTCGACCCGACCAACCTGCCCGCTCACATCGCGATCATCATGGACGGCAACGGCCGCTGGGCCGCTTCGCGCGGGCTCTCGCGCGCCGCCGGCCACCAGGCGGGCGTCGACGCGGCGCGCCGCACGGTGCGGGCCTGCGATGCGCTGGGCATTCGGGCCCTCACGTTGTTCGCATTCTCGACGGAGAACTGGCGCCGCCCGAGTGCGGAGGTGGACGCGTTGATGGACCTGCTGGGCCGCGCCGTCCGCGACGAGGCCCAGGAGCTGATGGCGCGCGGCGTCCGCGTGCGGGTCAGCGGCGACCTGGCCGAACTCGATGCCGCCCTGCGGTCCCAGGTTGAGCAGGTGGTCGGCCTGACCGACCACAATCCGGGCCTCGTGCTGAACATTGCCTACAATTACGGGGGCCGGGCGGAGATTCTCCAGGCCGTCAAGGCGCTCATCGGCGACCTGCAGGGCGGACGCATCAGCGGGGACGTGGACGAAGGCGTGCTCCGGCGCTACCTGTATGCGCCCGACCTGCCTGATCCGGATCTGCTCATCCGCACGGGGGGAGAGCAGCGGATCAGCAACTTCCTGCTCTGGCAGCTGGCCTACACCGAACTGTACTTCTGCGACGTTTACTGGCCGGACTTCTCGGAGGACGATCTCACCGCCGCGCTGCACAGTTACCAGCAGCGCCGCCGGCGCTACGGCGGCGTCGAAGGCACGTAGGTGAACCGCCGCTCGCTGATCCTCCGCGTCGCGACCGCGGTGGTGGGCATTCCGGTGCTGGTGGGCGCGGCATGGCTGGGGCGCTGGTGGTGGGTCGCCGTGCTGATGGCGTTGGGAGCGATCGCGGCGGTCGAGTTCATCCGGCTGACCCCGGCAATCAACGGGTTTGCGTTTCTCCCCGTCGCCGTGCTGCTGGTTGTGCTTCTTGCGGCAGTCGTCGATGATCTCGCGGCGACCTGGCTTGCCGCCGGCGGCCTTCTTGTGTTGCTGGTCGGTGGAGTCCTCCCCCCCGTCTTGGGTGGTGATCCACATCGTGCCGGATGGTTGGCGAGACCGGGAGCGGGCATGATCGTGGGGTGGGCCTATCTTGGAGTTTCTCTCGGCGTCCTGGCGCGGTGGGGTTTCCAGGACGGATTTGCCGTCGTTCTCTGGTTCTTCCTTGTGATCTGGGCGAATGACATCGCGGCGTATTTCTTCGGCTCCCTCGTCGGCCGGCATAAGCTGGCGCCGGGATTGAGTCCCGGGAAGACCTGGGAGGGGGCGGTGGCCGGGGTGGGCCTGGGTACCTTGCTCGGGTGGATCGCCGCCGCGGCGCTCCCGATCAGCA
>JBIOXT010000311.1:0-3497 GCA_044869795.1 bacterium
CGGGTTGTTGTCGATGATGATCCGGAAGTGGTCTTGATCGCGGTCGGCGGGGGTCAGCCGCAGGATCTTCTCAAAGAGATCGACCGTGGCCCACGGGCCCAGCCCTCCCAGCACGCCGATCACTCGCTGCGCCATCGTCTGCTCGATTCTACTCCATCGCGCGGGCGATACCCACCCTGACCTTTTCCCCGTCCAGACGCAGCTCTTTGACCAGCAGGGGGCCGGGCGCGCTCGCGGAGAGACGGCCGTGTCCCGCGGTCAGCGTTTCGCGATCCACGTAGGCCCCGTGAACCCGGAGCACAGGATCCAACTGCCCGTCGTGGAGGAGGATGATGCGGTCCGCCACGGCCAGTCCCGCTTCTTTGCGCAGATTTTGCACCTGGTGGACCAGCTCCCGGGCCTGCCCTTCCAGTTCCAGCTCCGGGGTCAGCGAGGTTTCCAGGATCGCAAACTCCCCTGACGCTCCCTCCGCAGCGTATCCCTGCGCCTCGTGCATCCGGGCTTCCAGATCCGCCGCCGTGAGCATCACGTCTGCGTCGCCGGCCCGGATGCTGATCTCCCCCGACCGCTGCAGGTCCTGCACGGTCGCCGACGGATCGAGCGCCCGGATCGCCTGCGCCACGTCCTGAACCCGCGGGCCGAAGCGTGGACCGAGCATATCAAAGCGGGGCCGGACTTCAAAGGTGACATAGCCGGTGGGATCATCGAGAAACCGCACGGTCTTCACGTTGAGCTCGTCGGCGATCAGCTCAAGCAGCTCCGGATGATCGCGCAGCGCGCGGTGGCGGGTGACCAGGAGGACGGCAGGCAGCGGCTGGCGGACCTTCACGCGGGCATGGCCGCGGGCCGCCCGGCCCAGCGCCACCAGTCCTCGCGTACCTTCCATGAGCGTCTCGAGATCGAGATCGCGCAGCGCCGGATCCGGGTGCGGGTAGTCGCAGAGGTGCACACTCTCCGGCGCGGTCGCTTCCAGCGGCCGCACCAGGCCCTGATAGAGACGCTCGCTGAGAAACGGCATGAACGGCGCGAGCGTCAGCGCGCACAGGCGCAGCGCGTGGTACAGCGTGTAGTAGGCGGCGCGCTTGTCCGCATCGTCCTCACTCTTCCAGAACCGGCGGCGGCTCCGGCGGACGTACCAGTTCGACAGCTCTTCCACGAACGCTTCGACCGGGCGTGTGGCCCCCTGGGGATCGTAGTCATCGAGGCGGTCGCGCACCGCGGCCAGCATCGCCTGCGCGCGGGATAGCAGCCAGCGGTCGAGCGCCGCGAGGGGGGGACGCGAGCGCATCAGCGCCGGAAAGTCGAGCCGCTCCAGGTTCGCGTAGGTCACGAAGAACGAGAACACGTTCCACAGCGGGATGACAAAGCGGCGGCGCACTTCGTCGAGGGCCCGGTACCCGAAGTTGATGTTCGCGGCGGGGTTCTGCGCGCAGAATCCCCAGCGCATCACATCGACGCCGGCACGCTCCGCCGCCTCGCTGAAGTCGATGGCGTTGCCCTTGCTCTTGTGCATGTCCTCGCCGCGTTCGTCGGTCACGTTCGCGTATCCCAGGCAGGTGCGGAACGGCTCGCGCCCGGCCAGCACCGCGGCCATCACGAGCAGCGAGTAGAACCAGTTGCGGTACTGGCCCGGGAAGCCTTCGGTGATGAAGTCCGCCGGGAACCACCGGGCCCAGTACGCGGGGTCGCGGCGGTAGTTCAGCGTGCTGAAGGTGACGATGCCGGCGTCCAACCACGGGTTGCCCACGTCGGTGATCCGCGAGGTCACAGCGCCGCACTTCGTGCAGGCGATCTTGACCGCGTCGACCCACGGCCGGTGCGGCGTGTGGCCGCTGAAGTCTCCCCACCCCGCAACGGCGCGGTCCCGCAGCTCCTCCTCCGACCCCAGCACCTCGAAGTGCCCGCAGGCGGTGCACTCCCAGATCGGCAGCGCCAGCCCCCAGTACCGCTTCTTGCTGATCATCCAGTCGCGCATGTTGCGCAGCCAGTCCAGTTCGCGGTCCAGCCCGAAGGCCGGGATCCAGCGGATGCGCCGGGTGATCTCCACTAAGTCCGCCCTGACGGGATCCATCGCGACGAACCATTCATCGACCAGCCGGAAGACCAGTTCGGTGCCGCAGCGCCAGCAGACCGGATAGCGGTGGCGGTAGGCCTCGCTCTTGTAGAGCCGGCCGGTCTTGCGCAGATGATCGGCGATCGGCTGCGCGACCTCGTCGACGCGCCTACCGCTCAGCCAGTCGAACCCCGGGAGGAAGACGCCGAACTCATCGATCGGGGCGATGACCGGCAGGCCGTGCTCTTTGCTCAGGGCAAAGTCTTCCGCCCCGCACCCCGGCGCGATGTGGACGATGCCGGTCCCTTCCTCGGCGCTGACATCCTTCCACGGGATGACGCGGTGCTCGACGCCGCGCTGCGGGGGGAGATCGTCGAACGGGCCGCCGTAGCGCAGCCCGACCAGCCGCTCGCCCGGCACCGTCTCGAGGACGCGGTAGTCCCCTCTCAGCACGCCCAGCGTCGACTCCGCCAGGTACAGTTCCTCGCCGCCGGCCGCCACGCGGGCATAGGTGAGCTCAGGGTGCACCGCCGCGGCGACGTTGCTGGTCAGCGTCCACGGCGTGGTCGTCCACACGAGCAGCGACCGCCCCGGCTGGTCCAGCAGCGGAAAGCGCACGAACAGCCCGGGGTGCGTGATCTCTTGATAGCCTTCGGTGACGATCTCATGCTCACTGATCCCGGTCGAGCATCGCGGGCACCAGGGCATGACGTCGTGCCCTTTGTAGATCATGCCGCGTTCCCAGCAGCGTTTGAGGAACGCCCAGATCTGATAGTTGTTCTCGTTGGAGAACGTGAAGTACGACCCGCCGACCTCAGGGTCGCCCAGCGCACCGACGATCTGCTCGGCCCGCTGGCGCAGCACGCCGCCCCGCCCCGGATAGTCCAGCACGGCCGAGGGGTCGGTCTTCATCGCCGCGGCCAGCCGGCGCAGATCGGCGGGGTCATTCCAATCCATCCACATCCCCAGGCGCATGGACTGCTCGGTGATCTGTGCGGCGTAGGTCAGGACCCGTTCTTTGCACAGGTTCACGAACGGCGCAATGCCGAAGGTCTCGATGTCGCGCTTGTTGGTGAAGCCGAGATCCTTCTCCAGCGTGACCTCGACCCAGAGGCCCTGACAGTCGAAGCCGTTCTGGTAGCGTTGGCGGAAGCCCCGCATCGTCATGTACCGCTGGAAGAGGTCCTTGTAGGTCCTCCCCCAGGCATGGTGGACGCCCATCGCCCCGTTCGCGGTGATCGGGCCGTCCATGAATGACCACCGTTCGGGCGCCTGCGCGTTGCGTTGCAGGTACTGCCGCACGATGCCACGCTCCCGCCACCAGGCGAGCACCTCTCGCTCCTGTGCGGCAAAGTCGTCTTTTGGCGATAGCGGTGCAAACTGCGTCATCGACGACCTCACTTCGTCGTATTGCGTCCAAAAAAACAAAGGGCTCGTCCCGCAT
>JBIOXT010000312.1:0-3832 GCA_044869795.1 bacterium
TCCTGCTCTGGGACGTGACGGTCCGCATCTTCAAGATTCCGGCGTTTGTCATCCCTCGTCCGGCCGCAGTTGGCGCCGCACTCATCCGGGAACGGGCCCGGCTCACAGACAACGCCATCCCGACGATTCTGGAGAGCCTGGGCGGTTTTGCGCTGGGCAACGTGCTCGCGATCGTCACGGCGATTGCCTTCGTGTACAACAAGACGCTGCAGCGGTCGCTGTACCCGGTCGCGGTCGCCGTCCGCACGCTGCCGATCGTCGCCATCAGTCCCATCCTGGTGCTGATGCTGGGCAACGGCTACGCCCCGAAGGTGGCCATCGCCGCGTTGATCACGTATTTCCCGACCCTGGTGAACATGGTCGAGGGGCTGGATTCGGCCGATCCGCAGGCCATGGAACTGATGCATGTGCTGTCCGCCACGCGGACGGAGGAGTTCCGCTACGTGCGGTGGCCAACGTCGTTGCCCTACCTGTTCTCGGCGCTGCGGATCGCGTCGACGTCCAGCGTGCTCGGCGCCATCGTGGCCGAGTGGATCGGGACCAACAAGGGATTGGGCTATCTGATCGTCCTGACGACCTACGACTTTCGGACGGCGCTGTTGTACGCGTCAATGGTCGTGGCTTCGGCGCTTGCCCTCACGCTGTTCTTCCTGGTGAGCATTCTGGAGTGGGCGGTGGTTCGATGGAAGCAGTGACACGTACCGTGCGGGAGCCTGAACGCCGCGCCCCGGTTGTGGCGGAGTGCGACGTCGTCGTGGTCGGCGGTGGGCCGGCAGGCCAGTCGGCAGCGGTCGCCGCAGCCCGCGCCGGCGCCGAGGTAACGCTCGTGGAGCGGTACGGCTACCTGGGCGGGCTCGCGTCTGGCGGTATGGTGCTCGTGCTGGACGACATGTGCGGCGACGGTGAGGTCACCGTCGGCGGCCAGGCGCTGGAGATTATCGAGCGGATGCAGCGCATCGGCGCGTGCGTCGCGCCGCCGCGAGAGGACTGCTTCCGCAGCGATGCGGTCGTCCGCCAGCGCTGGGTGCGGTGGGGGTTCGAGGACATTTATGCCCGCACCGCGCCGAAGCCGATCGTGTACGCGGCGTCGTTCGATCCCGAAGGGTGGAAGCAGGCGTCCCAGGAGATGGTGCTGGAGGCCGGTGTCCACGTGCGCTTTCATTCCTGGTGTTCCCAGGCCGTCGTCGAAGACGGCAGTGTCCGCGGCGTGATCGTGGAGACTAAAGCCGGCCGCCAGGCCATCCTGGGCCGTGTGATCATCGACGCCACCGGGGACGGTGATGTGTTCGGCAGCGCGGGCGCACCGGCCGTGAAGGGATCCTACATTATTACGCTCGTCCACCGGCTGGCGGGTGTGGATACCGACGCCGCGATGCGGTTCGAGCGCGACCATCCCGATGCGGCGCGCGCGCTGGACGGGCAGGTCAAGCAACTGCTCGGCGGCTCCTGGGATCTCTGGTGGCTGCTGACGCCCCGGCCCGGCGTCCTGTGGTGCAACTGCCCGCACATCCCGGGGCTCGATGGCCTTTCGGTTGAGGATCTGACGTCTGTGGAGATCGAAGGACGGCGGCGCTTCATGCAGGTCATCGCCTTCGTCCGCGAGCATCTGCCGGGTTTCGCGAGGCCTACATCCTGGACGCGGCGCCGCAGGTCGGCGTGCGGCAGACGCGGCTGCTCGACGGGGAGTACGTGGTGACCAAGGAGGACATCGTCCAGCGCCGCCGCTTTCCCGACGTGGTCGCGCGTGGCCGCGACTACTACACTCCGTACCGCAGTTTGATTCCCAGGGGCCTTGACGGACTGCTCGTCGCCGGCCGGTGCTACTCGGCCACGCCCGAGGCGCAGCGTATCAGCCGGGAGATTCCCCCGCTGATGGTCATGGGTGAAGCCGCCGGTACGGCCGCGGTGCTTTCGCTAGAGGCCGGCGTGCCACTCCGCCGTGTTGATATCCTGGCGCTGCAGCGCCGGCTGCTCGGGCTGGGGGTCAACCTGGGAACGCTCGCGCCGATCGGAGGAACCGCATGACGCAGTTCTGCCGTATCCAGCGAGACGGCCATGTGCTGATGGTGACGCTGAACCGTCCGGACGTGCGCAACGCGCTCCACCGCGCGGCGACGGACGAACTCGACGAAGTGTGGACAGCATTTGAAGCAGATCCCCAGCTGCGGGTCGCCGTGCTCACCGGCGCCGGGGACCGCGCGTTTTGCGCCGGCTACGACATGAAGGACGCTTCGGAGCCGTCTGGGACCGCGTTTCTCGCCTCGCGGCATCCGCGGGGCATCGGCGGACTCGCCCTTCGCTTCGGAATGGCCAAGCCGATCGTCGCCGCGGTCAACGGCGTCGCTGTCGGCGGTGGATTCGAGCTGGCGCTGGCCTGCGACATCATCGTCGCCGCCGAGCACGCCGAGTTCGGCTTTCCCGAGCCGCGTGTGGGCCGGATGGCTCTGGACGGCGGCATGCACCGGCTGGTGCGCCATGTGCCGCTCAAAGTCGCGATGGGAATGCTCTTGACCGGCCGCAGGATCACCGCCGCTGAGGCCTGGCGCATCGGCCTGGTCAACGAGGTCGTGCCGTCCGCCGACCTCCCTGCCGCCGCGCGGCGCTGGGCGGACGCCATGCTGGAGTGCGCGCCGCTGTCGGTGCAGGGAACCAAGCAGGCGGCGATCGGTGCGCTGGGGCGCCCACTTGCGGAGGCGGTGACGTTTATCCCGCCGGCGATGGCCCAGGCCCTGGAGTCGGCAGATCAAGAGGAAGGCGTGCGGGCGTTTCGTGAGAGGAGGCCTCCACGATGGACCGGCCGGTAGCGCAGGCGACTCCGCTCGGCGGGGTCACCGTCTTGGACTTCACGCAGATCGAGTTGGGGCCGTGTTGCACGCAGGTCCTCGGAGATTTCGGCGCCGACGTGATCAAGGTGGAGCGTCCCCAGGGAGGCGACCCGTCGCGCGTCTTCATGAAGGCCTCGAGCGGCGAGAGCGCGGTGTACTGGAGCCTGAACCGGAACAAGCGCAGCGTGGCCATCGACATCCGCACGCCGCTCGGAGGGGAGGCCGTCCACCGCCTGGTCAAGCGGGCGGATGTCCTCGTGCACAATTTCCGGCCCGGCGTCATGGAACGGCTGGGCTTCGGTCCAGACGATCTCCACGCCATCAACCCGCGGCTGATCTATGCGGAAGGCAGCGGATACGGACCATCGGGCCCGTATCGCGACAAGGGTGGGCAGGACGTCCTGGCGCAGGCGGTGAGCGGCATCGCGGCGCGGCGGCCAGACCCCGGCGCGTCGCCGGAGCCCTGCGCGACCCCGATCGCGGACTTCACTGCGGGGATGATGCTCGTCCAGGCCATCCTGCTGGCGCTCCTGGCCCGCGAGCGCACGGGCAGCGGGCAGGTCGTGCACGTCTCGCTGCTGGATGCCATGCTCGCCATGCAACTGCAGGAGGCCACGGTCTGGCTCAACCTGGGGCAGGAGCTGAACTGGGGTGCGATGCCGCTGTCGGGGACATTCAAGACCCGGGACGGCCACGTCGTGATGGTCGGCGCGTTCAAACCGAATCCGCTCCAGGAAATCTGCCGGGGGCTGGGCTTTGAAGACCTCTCCGCCGACGCCCGCTTTGCCACGCATGAAGCGCAGGTGGCGCACCGCGATGAGCTGCAGGCGCGGTTCCGGCAGGAGTTCGCCGCGCGCACCACTGTGGAAGCGGTGGAGGCACTCGAAGCCGTGGATATCTTGTGTGTGAGAGTGAATACGCTTGCCGAGGCCCTCGCCGACCCGCAGGTCGCGCACAATCAGATGGTGGTGGAGATGCACCATCCCGAGGCAGGGCGCATCAGGACC
>JBIOXT010000313.1:0-7849 GCA_044869795.1 bacterium
CGTGAGGGTGGCGTCGGGGAGATCGATGTATTCCCGGGCCCGCCAGGTCCCGTCCGGCAGCTCGCGCAGACGCTCCCGGACCAGCCGCTCCGATTGATGAATCAACTGTTCGCTGACGGCGTCGACCGTCGCGACACCGTACTCCCGGTAGAGCTTGTCCATCCGCTCCTTGGCCACGTGGTTCGCCGCCAGTTGTGACTTCAGGTCCAGGGCCACCATCCCGGGATCACGCACGACGTTGAGGAGCGTGTCGAGGACGTCCTTCCGCGGCTTGCCGCGTTCGACGATCTTCAGACCCTGGCTCTGAAACCCTTCATGGTAGTTGTCCCGGGCGTCGGGGGAGAAGCCGCCTGGGTTGATGGCGCCGATGTCGGTGACGTGCACGAAGTTCGCCACAAATCCCCGCAGCGTGCCTTCGAAGTAGAGCGGGGAAATCAGGTAGACGTCGGGCGGATGGAGCGCAGCGTGGTAGGAGTCGTTGAAGAAGAACACGTCGTCTTCATCGATCCCGGGGTCGGCGGCAAAGTTCGCCAGAATGTGCTTGACGGCCTGCGCCGCGCTGGTGAGGTGGTGGAGGAACCCCACGCCGCCGACCATCAACCCCCCGTCGGCTTTGTACAGCGAGACCATGAGGTCGTGGCCTTCGTTGGTGATCGGGGAACCCGACACGTTCTCCAGGGCGATGATCGCTTCCTCGATCACCTGGTGGAGTTTGTGGCGGATGATCTCGAAGGTCACGGGGTCGACGGCTCCCGGATCCCGACGCCGCCGGGGGCGTGCCCGCGGACGTCGTGCTGACACCTTCCTCATCGTCGCGACCTCCTCTTGACCCCCCGGCGCGTGATGACGACGTTCCGGTAGCGGTCCATCGCCGCGACGTGGCGGGAGTTGAGCACCACCGTCGTGATCGGTGTCCAGATGATGGCGGGCCCTCGCACCGCATTGCCGGGAACCAGCCGCTCGAAGTCGTAGCCTTTCACCAGCCGGAAGCGCCCGGCGTCGTCGACCCAGGCCCGCCGCGTCTCCACGACGGCGTGCCTGGCATCGCGCCGGCCCACCGTCTGCACCCGAAACCGCGGCATCGTCACCAGCCCGGTCCCGCGGACGCGGAAGCTGACCAGTTCGATCCCGGCCTCCCGGAACGCCGACTCCGGGCCGTATTTCTCCTGGTACAGCTGCTCGAACAGCGCAATGGTCGCGTCGGCGCCTTCGGCCGACAGCGCCCCGTCCGCTTCCACCGGCACGGTGAGGATGTGCACCTGCCGCCGATAGCGCATGTCGATCGACCGCTGCAGCCGGAGGTTCCTGTCGGCGAATCCCTCGGCGTGGAGCTGCGCGCGGACCCGGCCCATCAGCTCGTCGAAGATGCGGTTCAGCGTTGCCAGGTCTACCGGGGGGCGCAACGGATGCGTCGTTTGGTCCTCGTGCACGATGTCCGATGTGACCAGGCCAAACGCCCCGTGCACCGACGCCGAGTGTGGAATGACGATGCGGTCGACCCCCAGTTCGTCTCCGTACGCGCCCACGTGCATCCCGGCGGTGCCGCCGAAGGAAAACAGCGCGAACTTCCGCGGATCGAGGCCGCGCTGAATGGTGACCTTATGCAGCAGGTCGTAGATCATGCTGTTGGCGAGACGGTAGATGGCCGCCGCGGCGTCGGGGACCGGCCTGCCGAGCGGCCGGGCAACCTTCTGTTCGAAGACCCGTAGCGCATTGTCGATGTTGAGGCCGGCGCGGCCTCCCAGGAAGAACCTCGGGTGCAGGAAGCCCAGGATCGCATCGACGTCGGTGATCGTCGGCTCCTCGCCCCCGTGGTCGTAGCAGACGGGCCCGGGGTAGGATCCGGCACTGCGCGGCCCGATCCGCGGCACCCCTGTGCGGGGATCCACTGTGATGATGCTGCCTCCGGCCAGCCCCAGCGACACGACGTCCATCTTCGGCAGGGCATAGTGGTAGCGGAGCACCATCGACTCCCGTTGGTACTCGATCAACCCCTCACGCACCACCCCGACCTTGAAGGTGGTGCCGCCCATGTCCGCGGCCACGATGTTGCGGACACCGATCAGATCGCCCAGCCGCTTGGAACCGACCAGGCCGCTGACGGGGCCGGATTCGATCATCCCGACCGGGCGCCTCATCGCCTGGTCCACCGGCAGCAGACCGCCGTATGCCTGCATCACGAGCACCGTCCCGTCAAACCCGTGGGCCCGGAGCTTCGCGCGTAGGGTCTCCAGATACTGTCCGACCGCCGGGCCCAACCGGGCGTTGAGGGCCACCGTCGACGTCCGCTCGTACTCACCGACGATGGGGGCGATCTCGTGCGAGAGCGTCAAGAACATCTGCGGCCGCAGGCGTCGGACCACTCGCCCGACGAGCTGTTCATTCCCGGGGTTGCGGAACGCCCACAGCAGGTTGACGCCGAGCGCTTCCACGCCGGCGTCGAGCAGCGTTCGGACGGCCGCCTCGATCTCTTGTTCGTCTGCCTCGACGAGCACGGCGCCGTGCGCGTCGGTGCGCTCCTTGATCCCGCGCGTGAGCACGAGAGGGACGACCGGCGGCAGCTTGTCGGTCTCGATGGGGTTGCGCTTCTCTTCCTCTGTCAGCCCGGACCACCGGCCATAGCCTCCCCGCGTGGCAAACAACGTCTCCTCAAACCCACGCGTGGTGATGAGGCCTGCCGTGGCCAGGGTGCCGGCCACGACGGCGTTCTCGGCGACGGTCGTGCTGTGCAGGAAGAGGCGCGTCTCGCCGAGCAGCCGCGCCAGCGGGACCTGTAGGGCATCGGCAGCTACCTGGATCGCATCGAAAATGCCGCCCGAAAAATCCGGCGGCGTCGAGAAGGCTTTGCCGAGCACCACCCGTCCTGTCCCGTCGACGACCACGCAGTCGGTAAACGTACCGCCAATATCGATCCCAACGGCATATTCTCTGGGGTCACTCTTCCGCTGCTTCATGCTCCCTCACCCCGGACGCGCTAGACCCGGGAGAAAAACCCCGCGCTGTCCCGGCCGCCCGTGTGTCGGACCAACGCCCGCATCTGTCCCACCAGCATCTCGGTCAGTTGATCGAACGTGCGCTGCCCCTCGTCGGGAGTGGCGTCGGCCGGCGTCCCGTTGTACGCCTGGGTCAGTCCCATGGCGACGAAGTCCTTCACCCCGGCTCCGATGACCGCGGGCAGGCTCACCGGCACGGCCGGGAGTGAGCGCAGGATCGCGGCATCCACGAGCGCCGGCGCCTCCGCCAGCACGAGCGAAGTCTCGTAGCGGCCGGCGTGGCTGCCGAGTGTCACAAACTCCTCGGTCAGCGCTTGGGCCCGGTGGCGCCGCGTCAGATCGAGGTATCCGACGACCACTTCTGTCTGCGCCTGCACGGCATCCAGGCTCTCGTGGATCGTGCGGACGTGTTCCGGCTCGAAGTGGTTGTTGACGACCATCAGGTACCGCAGGCCCTGCGTGATCAGACTCCTGCAGATGTCGACCAGCAGCGCGCGGAGGGTGGCTTCCTCGATGTGGATGACGCCGGGAAAGGCCGCGGCATAGCGGGTCACACCATACCCCAGCGGGGGCAATATCAAGGCCCGCAGCTCCGGATCATCGAGCAGCCGCTGCGCGGCCCGCGTACACATCCCGACGGAAATGAGGACGTCGGTGCTGAGTGGGTCATGCGGTCCGTGCGGCTCCGTCGCCCCCAGCGGGAGCAGCAGGACAGTCTTGGGCGACGCGTGCACGCGCGCACGGACCTGCGGCCACGAGAGCTCGGCGAACCAGATCGGACCCGTCATCCCGCCTCCTTCTCCTACAGCCCGACGAGCACCGCCACACGCCACCCCGCCGCCACAAGGAGAACCCCGCCAACCACCCAGTCCAGCGGCAGCATGACGATGCGCTGGGAAAAGGTCCGGGTGCGATCGAACCCAAATGCGCGCAGCTCCATCGCCAGCGCGATCTCGTTCGTGCGCCGCAATGCTCGAAGCACCAACGGCAGCACCACCGCCACGAGCCCGCGGATGCGCTGCGGAATGGTGTGCATCGGTTGGCCGCGCACCTGCTGGGCTTCCTGAATCCGTGTGACCTCGCCCTGCATGATGGGGAAGAAGCGCAGGGCCAGGCCGCCCAGCATCGCATAGCGGTAGGGCAGTCCGAAGCGCACCCACATCAGCGCGATCTGGGCGGGGGGCGTCCACATCACATACCCGACGAACAGCAGCGAGAGGTTGGCCAGCCGCAACCAGACCTCGCGGGTGACGATCAGCCCCTGGGCATGCAGGCCAATGGGCCCCAGCGCCCACAAGGTCTCGCCCCGTTGGAACAGCAGCTGGAAGACGAGGATGACGACGCCAAACAGCACGAGGGCACGGAACATGGGGAGGAGGACCCGCATCGGAAACCCCGCCAGGCGAGCTAGCGCCAGGTTGATGGCCGCCAGCAGGAGCAGAATTCGCCAGTCCTCAGTGGAAAAAATGTAGAGGACACCGACGGCGACCCACAGCGCCTTCACCCTGGGGTCCAACCGGTGCATGATGCTGTCGCGATACGCATAGTAGGTGAACAGCATGGACGCGGGTCCCCCGCCCCTTCTTACTGTAAGACGCGGGAACGATCGACGCCCTGCGCGATCACCCGCGTGAGAATGGTCGACCCGACCGTGCCGGCCAGTGAGGTCACGACATAGGACGTCAACGCCACGTTCAAGGGAAGTTTGATCGTGACCAGCAGACCGTACAAAATGATCAGCATGGAGAGCCAGACCCCCGCCACGCTGGCCAGGAGGTAGTGCGACCAGCGGTCCATGCGGAGGTTGCGGACGGCGAGCGCGTAGATGATGGCGAACACCGCGTTCGTCGGAGCGAACCACGGTGCCATGGGTGAGGTGCCGGTCGCGATGGCGATGATGGCGTTGGTCTCACCGGTGATGACACCACCGGGCAGCCTGTACAAGAGCGTCGAGACGGAAGCGATGGTGTAGAAGTTGATGGCGCCCAGGATGACGAAGGCGCCGCCGGTCAGCGCCGTATCCAACCGCTCCATCACGGCTGCCAGCACGGTCATGACCACGCCCAGGAGCACGCTGCCGACGATAGCCTTCAAGTCCCATCGCCATACCTGGCCCTGGATGCTGGCAAGGTAACTCATCCCCCCGACTTGGGAACCCGACTGCTGCATCTTGTCCCTCCTCCTTCAGACTGGACCCGCCTGCCATGCACAGGTCGTTCCTGCCCGACCGGGACGCCGTCCCACCAACGGCGGCCACACCTCCTCTCAATGCGCCTGCCGTGATCCCGCGCTGCCGCCGTGCCGCTGTCCCACCGCATCACGCACCGCCGCCGCGACCTGGGACACGGTGCGCAGGTGCGGCGGGAGCCCGAGCCGGCGCACGACCACGGCGAGGTCAGGCGGCACCACGGACGAGTCGTGCAACGCATCGATCTCCGCGTAGATGCGCTCCACCGGCAGGTCCGCGTGGACCTGCCCCTCCTGCATCACCACGATGCGCTGGGCAAAGTGCAGCGCCAGATCAATGTCGTGGGTGATAATGATCACCGTCCCACCCTGCTGTCGATACTCCTCGAGCAGCTCCATCATCGTGAGCGACTCGCCATAGTCCAGCCCGGTGGTCGGTTCATCGACGACTACGATCGGCGGGCGCATCGCTAGCACGCAGGCCATTGCCAGCCGCTGCCGCTGCCCGCGGCTGATCGTGTACGGATGGGCCGCGGCCAGATCGGCGAGACCGACGCGGGTCAACGCCGCCGTCGCACGCGTGTGCACCTCGGAGTCCGCGAGGCGGCGCAGCCGCAGACCGTACGCCACCTCCGCCAGGCAGCTGTCGTTGAAGATCTGGTAGTCAGGATCCTGAAACAGGAACCCCACCCACAGCCCGATCTCATCCACCGCGAGCTTGGTGATGTCGCGCCCGAGGATGCGCACGCTGCCGCGCGTCGGACGCAGGAGGCCCACGAGGTGTCGTGCCAAGGTGGTCTTGCCGGCACCGTTCTCGCCAACGATCGCGACAAACTCGTCCCGTCCCACCAGCAGATCGACGCCGCGCAGCGCCTCCACACCCAAGGCGTAGCGATGCGCCACGCCGCGCACGTCCACCGCCGGCTCGCCGACCTCGCGGATCGACGCGGCGGGTGAGTCGGATCCTCGCGCCCGCGGCGTCATGCCGATCAGGAGAGGCTGGATCTCGGTCTCGGCCTCGTCGATGGTGAGGGGGAGGTGGTCGAGGCGAATCCCGGCGGCGTCGAGCTCGTGGTACAGGGCCACGCAGTCAGGAACGCGGATGCCGTACCGGGCGGCGAGGGCGTCACGAAAGAACTCGCGGGGCGGCATGTCACGGATGATGCGCCCACCATCGAGCAGAATGATCCGCGTGGCGAAGGCGGCTACTTCGCCGAGGCGGTCTTCGACGAGGATGACCGTCTTGCCGCTCTGTCGATTGAGCCTGAAGATCCGTTCGTAGAGTGCCCGGCGGCCCGCGGGGTCGAGTTCGGCTGCCGGTCGATCGAAGATGTACACGCCTGCATCCAGCGCCAGGACGGCGGACAGGACCACGCGCTGGGATTCCCCGCCGGAAAGCAAATGTGAAAACCGCCCCGCCAGGTGTGCGGCGCCGGTGAACTCGAGGCTGCGGGACACGCGGGCCGCGACTTCCTCGCCCGGCAACCCGAGGTTCTCGGGACCAAACGCGACGTCTTCTTTCACCGTGACGTTGAACAGCTGGTTTTCTGGTGATTGCATCACGATCCCCAGCAGTGGGCTCACCCTGGGCAAGGGAAGGGCAGCCAGATCTTGGCCGCCGACCTCGACGTTCCCATCGAACACTCCATGCACCATCTTGGGGATGATGCCGGCGAGGCAAAAGCAGAGGGTCGTCTTACCGGAGCCCGCCGGGCCAACGAGAAGCACGAACTCTTGTCGGTCGACCGTCAGCTTGACGTTCGATAATGTTGGAAACGTCGCACCCAGGTATCGGAATTCGCGGAGGTCGGCATGGAGCGCCGGCGTCACTGGATCAACCCTGCCGGAGTGGAGGGTCGGATGCGGAGCGGGTATCGCGGCCCACGAGCGCGCGGGCGATGATGATGCGCTGGATGTGGCTGGTGCCTTCGTAGATCTGCAACCCTTTGATGTCCCGGTAATATCGTTCCACGGGGTATTCGTTCGAGTACCCGCGCCCCCCGTGGAGCAACACCGCCTCCGACGCTGCGCGCGCAGCGGCCTCGGTCGCGAAGAGCTTGGCGATGGACGTTTCTTTTGTCGTAGGCAGCCCCTGCCCCTTCATCCATGCCGCGCGGTACACCAGCAGCCGCGCCGCCTCGACCGATGCCGCGATGTCCGCGAGGGTCGCCTGCACCATCTGGAAATCGGCCACGCGTTGGCCAAACTGCCGGCGCGTCGTCGTGAACGCGATGGATGCGTCCAGGCACGCCTGGGCCACGCCGACCGCGCCCGCGGCGACACCCAGCCGGCCGTGATCGAGCGCCGACATCGCGACCCTGAAGCCCTCGCCGGGGGCGCCGAGGAGCTGCCGCTTCGGCACGCGGCACCCGTCGAAGATGAGTCGCGCGTGGTCGGCGGCCCGGTGGCCCAGCTCCTTCCCGGCCATCCGCTCCCGACGCACACCCGGCAGCGTCGTGTCCACGATGAACGCGCAGATGCCCCGGCGGCCGGCCTGGCGCGCAACCGGCAAGTGCCCCTGTCAAGATGCGTCGCATGAGGGAGGAGGCCGGCGCCGCCGGTAGGCGCCGCCTGAGCAGGGACGAGCGCCGGGCGCGGATTCTCGATGCGGCGGCGCAGGTCTTCGCTGCGCGCGGCTACGAGGGGGCGTCGATCGACGAGGTGGCCGA
>JBIOXT010000314.1:0-6121 GCA_044869795.1 bacterium
CACAATATGTTGATATCCGGGGAGGAATCCGGACCACCGGCGTGAATTACCGTATGGACCCTCGGGGGGGAGGAGCCACAGAACTGGGCTGGTCGCCTCCACGCTGGCTCCCCACAGAGTTCCAACGCTGAACTCACACACCTCCTTCGCCCGCACCTCCCTCCTGGGGCCATTCGATCGGGAACAGGAACAGCGAACAGGGAACGGGGAATCTCAGGGCTTCAAAGATGACCTACCGACCATTTGATGAACGGACGCCCGACACGCAGTATCGGGATCTCCTACTCCGGATCCTGACCACCGGTGAGGAAGTCGTCACCGAGCATGGGGTGCCGGCGTTGAGGGTCATCGGCCATCAGATGCGCTTCCGCCTCGACAACGGATTCCCGGTTGTTACGGAACGTGACATCGGCGGCGAGCGGAAGGGTGGACGGCGGCCCTCGCCGTTTCATCAGGCGCTCGGCGAGTTCTGCGCGTTCCTTAACGGCGCCCAGACCCAGCGGGAACTGGAGGAGTTCGGCTGCTACTGGTGGGATCGGTGGCTGAATCCGGACGCCGCGGCGGCGTTCGGGCTCCCGCCCGGCGATCTGGGACCGGGGTCATACGGCGCCGCGTTCCGCAGGTTCCCGACGGCCGGCGGTGAGCCATTCGACCAGATCGTCAACCTCATCGAGCAGATCAAGGCCCGTCCGCATGCACGCCATCACGAACTGTCCCCCTGGATTCCCCAGTACGTGCTGGCCACCCCGGGCCGCACGCGGCAGGTCGTGGTCCCCCCCTGCCACGGGTGGGTACACGTCCACGTGAATCCAAAGACCGGCGAGCTGACCCTGACCCACCGCCAGCGCAGCGCCGACGTCCCGGTCGGATTGGCCTTCAACCTCATCCACTACGCGGCGTTCGCGATGATGCTCGGCCAGGTCACCGGGTATCGCGCGCGGGAAGTCGTGTACTGGATCGACGACGCCCACATCTACCTGGGGCAGATCGAGGACGTGCGGGCGATGCTTGCCACCGAACCGCAGCGCTTTCCGACCGTGACAATCGATACGAGCGTGGCCGACCTCTTTGCGTTCCGGCCGTCGCACTTCACGCTCTCAGACTATTACCCCCGCCTCCCCCGCCGGCGCATCCAGACCCCCGGGTAAGACCGTCCTGAGTTCCTGAGTACTGAGTCCTGAGTCCGGACCCGGGACACAGGACCCAGGACGCAGGACTTTCAGACGACGGCCGTAGTCACGCCCTGGATGCGCGGAAGACCGCGGGCGAGGAGGGCCCAGGCGTTCCCTTCGTCGCCGCTGCCGTAGATTTCGCCGGTCGTGGTGCCGAAGTAGAACCCGGCGGGCTTCAGCACGTCGCTGTCCATGCTCTGGCGGAGCACCACGCAGTGCACGTCGCGCGGCAGCCCCTCGCTGAGCTTCTCCCACGTCGTGCCGCTGCTGCGCGTGCGATAGACGTCGAGCGCACCGATGATGCAGCTGTTGTGCTTCTTGCAGATCCCCTGGTAGGCCGGGACGACAAACGCCATCGCCTTGCGCGTGGGATGGACGGCGAGCGGAAACCCGTGCCGCTCGGGCAGGCCCGCGGAGATATCGGTCCACGTCGCCCCGTAATCGTCGCTGCGATAGACCCCGCAGTGCTGCTGCCGGTAGAGGACTTTGGGGTCGGCGGGCGCGATGCCGATGCGGTGCGTGCACGCATGGACCTGGCTGAGGTGATCCTGCAGTTTCTTCAGCCGCTCCGCTTCACTGATCGGTTTTCCCAGAGTTGATCGCTCCGCCGCCGGGCACGATTCGATGACGCCGGTACTCGCCGCCTGCCAAGTCTCACCGCCGTCCATGCTGCGGACGGCCCCGAAGTCGGTGCTGCTGACCACGTACATCCGCTTGGGCTGTTTGGGATCGATGTGGATGCCGTGGATCGCGTTGCCCGTGGTGCCGAATCCCCAGTCCCCGTACCGGTTGCCCGGCGCCTTCAGATAGCCCGGGTGGACTTTCCACGATCGGCCGCGGTCGGTGCTGTGGAACAGGTAACTGAAGTGCGTTCCCGCCCACAGTGTGTCAGGGTCTTTCGGATCGACGGCCACCGACCAGACCTTGCGGATTGGAATGCCGTCCAGCGGTGTCCACGTCCTGCCGAGCGTGCGGCTGGTGTAGATCCCATCGTCGAAGGTCGCAGCGTACGCCGTTTTGGTCCCGGCGTCCCAGCCGAAATGACTGACGGAATGGCCCTTCAGGTACGGCCCGCGGCGACGCCAGCGCTGCCGCCTGGCGTTGCTCTCGAGCACGAACAGACCGTCCGTCGTGCCGGCGAAGACTGCCACCTTGGGCATCTGGGTCAGACCTCCATCTCGGGGAAATCGAGATGCCCTTCTTTGATACGCGGGCCCTCACCTGCCGAACACGCTCAACCACACGGGAGTAGGGGGACTAGGGGATTAGGAAGAAGGAGATAGCCCGTGCGCATTGTCACCTATCGGGCGTCTGGTAAAGCGAAAGTCGGATTCGTCGTCGACGACCGGGTCGTCGATCTGGCCCCGCTGACCCGCCGCCGCAGGCTCCGCGCGCCGGGTGACATGATCGACCTCATTGAGACCATTCCGGCGCGCGCCCTGCGGCAACTCCACCACGACGCGGAGGAGTGGGTGGCCGGCGGCAAGCCCAACATTCCGCTGCGGCGGGCGAAACTGCTGGCGCCGATCCCGCGCCCGCGCAAGAACCTCTTCTGCATGGGGCGGAACTATGCGGAGCATGCTCGGGAGGGCGGGGTCGCCCCGCCGGAGATCCCGGTCTTCTTCACCAAACCCCCGACGACGGTGATCGGACCGAACGCGGCCATCCGCTACCACACGGTCACCCAGGCTCTGGACTACGAGGTGGAGCTCGCCGCCGTCATCGGCCGGCGCGGCCGCGACATCCCGGCCGCCGGTGCCCTCGACCACGTGTTCGGCTACACCGTCCTCATCGATGCGACCGCCCGCGACCTGCAGCGGCGGCATCAACAGTGGTTCAAAGGGAAGTCGCTGGACACGTTCGCCCCGATGGGACCGTGGATCGTGCACCGGTCCGCGCTGCCGGATCCGCAGACGCTGCGGCTGAGGCTGCGCGTGAACAATGAAACCCGTCAGGACTCCTCGACCTCGAAGATGTTGTTCACCGTGGCCCAGCTGATCGAATCGCTCTCGGCGGGCATGACGCTGGAGCCCGGCGACATCCTGGCCACCGGGACCCCGGAGGGCGTCGGGATGGGGTTCGATCCCCCCAAGTGGCTGCGCGTCGGCGACGTCGTCGAGGCCGAGATCGAAGCCATCGGCACCCTGCGCGCCCGCGTGGCCGCTCCGTGAGCACTCGCCGCCCCCAGCGCGGCCGCTGTGAGTGGGCGGAGAGCAGCGCGTTGCTCAGGAGGTATCACGACCGGGAATGGGGGGTTCCCGTCCGCCGGGACCGCAAGCACTTCGAGTTCCTAATCCTCGACGCGTTTCAGGCGGGGCTGAGCTGGGAGCTGGTCCTCAAGAAGCGCCGCGGGCTGAGGCAGGCCTTTGCGGGTTTCGATCCTCGCAAGATCGCCCGGTTCGGCGCGCGCGACGTGAAACGGCTGCTGGCCGACCCGGCGATCATCCGCAACCGCGCGAAAGTCGCCGCCACGATCATCAATGCGCGCCGGTTCCTCGACGTGCAGCGTGAGTTCGGGTCGTTCAATGCCTACGTCTGGTCATTCGTCGACGGCCGGCCCGTCCGCAACCGCTTCCGCCGGATGGCCGACCTGCCGGCCAAGACGCCGGCCGCGGAGGCGATGAGCCGCGACCTTCGCGCGCGGGGATTCAAGTTTGTCGGGCCGACGATTTGCTACGCGTACATGCAGGCGGCGGGGTTGGTCAATGACCACACCGTAGGGTGCTTCCGCCGCCCACAGCTCACGACTTCCTGAGGACGTTCAGCAAGTCGGCGACCCGCTCGAGGAACGTTTGGTCTCCTGCGCCGAACGCGTCGAGCCGGCTGCTGTCGATGTCGATCTCGCCGATCACGGTGCCGCCCGCAAAGATCGGCACCACGATCTCCGACTTCGTCGACGGAAAGCACGCCAGGTACCGCGCGTCTTTCGAGACGTCGGCCACGAGCTCGGTCCGTCCGGATGCCGCCGCCGCCCCGCACACGCCCACGCCGATGGGGATCCTCGTGTGCTCCGTGGCTTCGGGACCCTTCCACGCACCGAGGACCAGGTCTGATCCTTCAACCCAGTAGATACCGACCCATGCGTACGTCGGGAAGTGATCGTGGAGGTAGTCGACGACGGCCTGCTCGAAGTCGTGCCCGTGCTCGTTGGCCAGGGATTCGAGATCCCGGTAGGCGGCGGCGTAGTCGATCGTCAACGTTCAAACCACAACATCTGTGGCTTCAAACTGCGGGTGATGCCAAGCTGCGAGGCCATCAAGCCTGTCCAGCCCAGCAGGCCCTCGATCACGCCGAGCGCTTCTTCCTCGGCGTTCTCGGCATCGGCGGTGTTGATGCGAGCCAACAGCTCGCGCGTCCGGCGGCAGATCGTGTCAACATCATCAAGCAGCTCTCGCCCCACGCGCAGCGCGGTCTGCGTCACCATCCGCGGCCGCTGGGTCGACCGTGGGGTGAGGTGCTTGCGCTGGGCGGCCGCCCAGTCACCCAGCTCCTCGAGGGCGTAGGCTGCGTCCTTCGGCCCGCGCTCCATCGCCACGGTCACAAACACCTGGCAGTTGCGCCAGACCTGGTGGATGATGCTGGCGAGGAACCTTCGATCGTGCACGGTGAGCCCGCGCCGAGGTGCCACCTTGGATGCTACCCCTCTGTCGACGCCGTATCCGCCTCGGGGTCCCCACTTCCGCGCCTGAATCCGACACTCCTCCGCAGACGGCGCCGCTATACTAGAGAGCGTGCCAATTGTCGACATCACCGACCTCTGGAAAAGCTATCGTCTCGGGCAGGTGCGGGTTCCGGTGCTGCAGGGCGTCTCGCTGTCGATCGAGCGCGGCGAGTTCGTCGCCATCACGGGCCCGTCGGGGTCGGGGAAGTCCACCCTGCTGTACGTGGTGGGTCTGCTGGATCGGGCCGACCGCGGCCGGTACCTGCTCGAAGGCGGCAACGTCGGCAGCCTGACCGACGGCGAGCGTGCCCACCTGCGGAACGAGACGTTCGGGTTCGTCTTCCAGACGTTCAACCTGCTGCCCCGCGCGAACGTGTTGACCAACATCCTGCTGCCGACCCTCTACGCCCGGCAGCCGGTCAACGGCGGGCGCCGCGCGACCGCCATCATCGAGCAGGTGGGGCTGGCGGGCCGCGTCGAGCACCGCTCCAATGAACTGTCCGGCGGCGAGCAGCAGCGCGTGGCCATCGCCCGCGCCCTGATCATGCACCCCAAGATCTTGCTGGCCGATGAGCCCACCGGCAACCTCGATCAGCAGACCGGCCGGGAAATCCTCACCGTGTTCAAGACGCTGCACGCGCAGGGGCTCACGGTGGTGCTGGTCACCCATGATCCGCAGGTCGCGGCGTTTGCCGATCGGACGGTGCGCCTGGAAGACGGCCGGGTCACGGCATGAGGCTGTTCAGTGACGCGCTCCGCACGGCGCTGGCGTCGATCGGCGCGGCGAAGACGCGGGCGGCGTTGACGATGCTGGGCGTCGTGATCGGGGTGTTCGCCGTCAGCGCGCTGATCGCCGTCGGGGAAGGTGTGCGGGTCCAAGCGGAGCAGTTGATCGTCGGACTGGGCCCTGACTTGCTGGCGATCCTGCCCGGGGCGTCTCCGGAGGGTGGACTGCCGTCGGCGACCCAGTTCGGCGCGACGTCGCCGCTCACCACCGCCGACGTCGCGGCGCTGGCCACGCTGCCGGCGGTCCGTGAGGTCCAGGCGATGATGTTCATCGGCCGGATCATCTCCTACAAAGACAAGCAGACGGTCCCCTTCCTGATCGGCGGTACCCTCGGCATCGAGCGGTTTTTCAAGCTCACGATCGCCCGCGGCCGGACACTGACGGGATCGGACTATGCCGAAGGCGCCCGCGTGGTCGTCTTCGGCAGCGCCGCCGCCGAGCAGCTGGGCCTCACCGCTCATCCCCTGCCCGCCATCGTCAAAATCGGCAAGGAACCGTTTA
>JBIOXT010000315.1:0-5181 GCA_044869795.1 bacterium
AGACCGACGCCACGACGATGACGTCGCGGCGCTCCATCAGCGCTTTGGTCGAGGCGTGGCGGAGGCGGTCGATCTCATCGTTGATCGAGGCATCCTTGTTGATGTACAGGTCGGTCTGCGGGACGTAGGCCTCGGGCTGGTAGTAGTCATAGTAGGACACGAAGTACCGGACCGCGTTCTTCGGGAAGAAGTCGCGGAACTCGCCGTACAGCTGCGCGGCCAGCGTCTTGTTGTGGGCCAGGACCAGCGTCGGCCGCTGCATCTGCTCGATGACCTTGGCCGCGGTGAAAGTCTTGCCGCTGCCGGTGACTCCGAGCAGGGTCTGATGGCGGTGGCCGTTGGACAGGCTCTCCACGAGGCCGGCAATCGCCTCCGGCTGGTCGCCGCGGGGCGGCATGTCGGTGACCATCTGGAATTCGGGCACGAGTGAACCTCCGGCAGGGTATCAACCAAGTATACCATCGGGGGCAAGACGGCTTCCACCGGTCCCCTGCAGGGCCGCTGAGGCGCTGTTCGGTGCCCGGTCGAGCTTACGGGCGTCGGGCGTCGGGCGTCGGGCGCAGGATCGCCCAGAGAGCTTCCACCTGGCGGCGGGTTTCCGCGGGCTCACCGGTGTTGTCGACCACCCAGTCGGCCTCGGAGAGTTTCTCGCCCAAGGGGCGCTGCGCCATGATGCGGGCGATGGCCTGCTCGCGGGGCAGATGGTCGCGGGCCATCAGGCGGGAGAGCTGGGTCTCCGGGTCGACGAACACGACGATCACCGCGTCGAAGGCATACGCCGACTTGGGCGCCTGATCCAGCAGCAGGGGCACGTCGACCACGGCGACGCCCGCGCCCCCGGCCGCGCGCAGCCGGGCGATTTCCGCCTGGATCTCCGTACGGATGTGCTTGTGGGTGATCGCGTTGAGTTTCGCCCTCGCCTCAGGGTCGCGGAAGATCAGGTCGCCGAGCCGCTTCCGGTCGAGCGCCCCGTCGGGGAGCAGCATCGTGGGCCCAAAGGCTTCCAGGACTTCATCGTAGGCCGGCCTGCCGGGTT
This sequence comes from bacterium, assembly GCA_044869795.1. GTDB lineage: Bacteria > Sysuimicrobiota > Sysuimicrobiia > Sysuimicrobiales > Kaftiobacteriaceae > DASXUC01. The sequence continues at coordinate 1,037 of JBIOXT010000315.1, forward strand.
CGACGATCGCGCGCGCGACGTGGTCGGCGTCGATGACCCGCGCCCCCAGTTCGCGAAAGATGCCGACCACGAGACTTTTGCCGGAGGCAATCCCACCGGTCAGCCCGACGATCTTCACGAAGGGAGCGGTTCCATGTCGCGCCAGTTCTGCCCGGCCTTCGCATCGGCGCGGAGGGGAACCTTCAGCGGAAACGCCTGCTCCATGACCCGCTTCGCGTCGCGGGCGAGATCGAGGACGTGGGCCTCAGGGACCTCGAAGAGCAGTTCGTCGTGGACGTGCAGGGTCATCAGCGCGCCCGGGATGCGGGGCAGCACGTCGCGGGCCAGGTCCACCATCGCCTTCTTGATGATGTCCGCGGTGCTGCCTTGAATCGGCGTGTTGATCGCGGTCCGCTCCGCGGCTTCGCGAATCGGCCGGTTGCGGGTGTGGACCTCGGGGATGTAGCGGCGCCGGTTCAGCAGGGTCGTCACGTAGCCGGTGCGGCGGACCTCCTCGATCGTGTCGAGCATGTACTGACGGACCCGGGGGAACCTCGCGTAGTACCGTTCGATGTAGGATTTCGCCTCGCCCTTGCTGATGCCCAACTGCGCCGCGAGACCGAACTCGCTCATGCCGTAGGCGACACCGAAGACGATCGTCTTCGCGCGGCGGCGCAGCTCCGGCGTCACCTCGGCTCTGCCGACGTTGAAGACATCCGCCGCGGTCACCGCGTGGATGTCGTCGTCGCGGCCGAACGCGTCCAGCAGGGTCGGATCGTCCGTGATGTGGGCGAGGACGCGCAGGTCGATCTGGGAGTAGTCCACGCCCAGCAGCACGCGCCCCGGCGCCGCCACGATCGCCCGGCGGACCTTGCGCCCCTCTTCCGTGCGGATCGGGATGTTCTGCAGGTTCGGCTCGATCGTGATGACCCGCCCCGTGGCCGCCACCGTCTGGTTGAACGTCGTGTGCACGCGCCCCGACGCCGGGTTGACCATCCGCGGCAGGACGTCCACATAGGTGGACAGGAGTTTCATCAGTTCACGGTGCGCCACGATCTTGGCGACGATCTCATGCTGCGGCGCGAGGTAATCGAGGACCTCGGAATCGGTGGAGTAGCCCGTCTTGGTCTTCTTCATGGCGGGCAGCTGCAGCTTCTCGAACAAGACGAACCCCAGCTGTTTGGTGGAGGAGATGTTGAACTCGCTGCCCGCCAGGGCGTAGATGTCCGCCGTCAGGGCGGCCAGCCGTGCGGTGAATTCCGCGGACAGCTCCTGCAGGTACGGCACATCGACGGCGACGCCGGCCGCTTCCATGTCGGCCAGCACCCGAACCAGCGGCATCTCAACATCGGCAAACAACGAATAGACGTCCCGTTCCCGCATCTTGTCGGTCAGCAGGGGGCGCAGCCGGCGCAGCACGTCCGCGGCCTCGGCATTGTCGGCGACCTGGTCGCGCTCCAGCCCGAGCGAATCGCCGTCTGCGGCGTCCTGGTCCATGCGCAGCCGCCAGCCGAGGTGCTCCCACGCGGCGGTGCCCAGCGTATGCGTGCGCTTGCCGGGGTTCAGCAGATACGAGGCGACCGCCACGTCGAAGTCCAGCCCGCGCGGCTGCAGCCCGCGCGCGCGCAGCGTGTGGAGGTCGGCTTTGACGTCCCCGCTCACTTTTGAGGTCTCCGCCTCGATCAGCGCCTGCAGCGGCTCTGGGACGCGGTTGTCGTCAACCGGCAGGAACAGCGCCTCGGCCGGCCGGGGCGCGAGCGCGATGCCTTCCAGCGGCGCGGTGATCGGATGGCCTGCCCCCCGTTTGAGGAAGAGCCCCACCTCGGCGCTCCCGCCGGCGGCGGCCGCCAGATCGGCGGCATCCTCCGCCCGCCGGTAGACGCCCTGCGGCTGCTCGTCAGCCACGCCGACCCGTTCGACCAGACTCTTGAACTCGAGATCGATGAACAACTCCCGCAGGCGCTTGGCATCGGGTTTCTTGCGAACCAGATCCTCCCACGTCCACTCCACGGGGGCGTCGGTGACGATCGTCGCCAGCGACTTGCTCTGCACGATCTGGCCGGCGCGCTCGGTGAGCGCCGCGGCCAGTTTCGGCGTCACGCGGTCGACGTGATCCAGCAGAGCCTCGACGCTCCCAAACTGCTGGATCAGCTGACCGGCGGTTTTCTCCCCCACCCCGGGGACGCCCGGGATGTTGTCGGTCGTGTCGCCCTTCAGCCCTTTGTAGTCGGGCAGCTGCGGGGGGGTGAACCCGAACCGCTCCTTGAACTTCCGGCGGTCGTAGACGGTGGTTTCGCTGATTCCGCGGCTGGTCACCATGACGCGGACCTTGCCGTCGATGAGCTGGAGCATGTCGAGGTCCCCGGTGACGATCAGGACCTCGAAGCCGTCGGCCGCGGCCTTCCGGGCGATGGTGGCGAGAACGTCCTCGGCCTCGAACCCGGCCAATTCGTAGATCGGGATGCGCAGCGCGTCGAGGACCTGCTTGGCGGTTTGCATCTGCGGGCGCAGGTCATCGGGCATGCGCTGGCGCGTCGCCTTGTACTCCTTGTACCGCTCGTGGCGGAACGTCGGCGCGGCTTTGTCGAACGCCGCCGCGACGTCGTCGGGCTTCTCCTCGTCGAGGATCTTCAGCAGCATGGTGGTGAAGCCATACACGGCGTTCGTCGGCCGGCCGTCGGTGGTCGTGAAGTACGGCAGCGCGAAAAAGGCCCGGTAGACCAGGCCGTTCGCATCGATGAGGATGAGTTTTCGGGATTTCGGCATCGGGAAGGAAATCCACCCGGCTTCAAGGATACCGTCTGCATGGTCCACCCGCAAACCCGCTACGCGAAGAGCGGCGATGTCCGCATCGCCTACCAGGTCAGTGGCAGCGGGTCCGTCGATCTGGTATGGGCGCCGGGTATCCTCTCGCACCTCGACCTCGACTGGGAGCCCCCACCCGGGCGATCCGCTGCGCGACGGGCATCATGGAGTCCGTCCAGCGGTTGGGCCTCCGGCTGCGTGCAGGGGTCCACACCGGGGAGGTGGAGCTCATGGACGATGGGAAAATCGCGGGTATCGCGGTGCACACGGCGGCGCGCATCGCGTCCGAAGCCGGACCCGACGAGGTTGTCGTGTCGGGAACGGTGAAAGACCTCGTCGCGGGGTCGGGGATCGAGTTTCACGATCGGGGCAAGCATATGCTGAAGGGCGTCCCCGGCGAGTGGCAGTTGTTCAGCGTCGCCAAGATGTGATCGAGGGGAGGCAGACACCATGCCAAAGATCGATGCCGGGAAGGTTGCCGAGCTGGCAAAGAAACTTTCGCCCGAACAGTACGATATCTGTTTTCGCTCCGGGACCGAGCCGCCGTTTTCGGGCGAACTGAACTTCGAGAAAGGCAGCGGGACCTATCACTGCGTGGTCTGCGGGACGCCGCTCTTCTCGTCCTCGACCAAATTCATCAGCAAGACGGGGTGGCCCAGTTTCGATGCGCCGCTCGTGGGAGCCCTCGAAGAACTCACGGACCGGAGCCACGGCATGGTCCGCATCGAGGTCCGGTGCAGCACCTGCGGCGCCCACCTGGGGCACGTGTTCGACGACGGGCCGACGGCGACGGGGAAACGCTACTGCATCAACTCGCGGGCGCTGGAATTTCGAAAATCCGCAGGGTAGCTCGTGCGCCCTGTACCACTCACGTTGGTTCGGGTACAGGGCATGAACCACTCGCATCTTGGGTAATCGATGGCGAGCCATGAACCCGAGCGGAGCGAGTGGTTCATGGTGCCGGGGGAGGGAGTCGAACCCACACGGACCTTGCGGCCCACGGGATTTTGAGTCCCGGGCGTCTGCCAGTTTCGCCACCCCGGCGCGGGAGCGAACTCTCCTATTATACGTAATCTGCTGAAGGAGACTCCAGCCGGTCGGCAATCCGGTAGTGGGTCAGTTTGCACCGCTGCTCGTTTTCCGCCAGGGCTGGTGGAGGGCCGCTGCGCTCTCGGGGGCGGCTCACCCGCCGGGCGTAGCGCTCGGGCTCGCCCAGCCACGATCGGCTGGGCTCACCCGGCCTGCACGACGGCCGGGCACGCTGCTCCGGGCCCCCCCGCACTACCGCGCGGTCGATCCTGCGCTGTGCTCCCTGCGTGACGCTGCATGCGGGGCCCCGCCCTGCGCGACGCGGCCCTCGC